>CAMDPB010000010.1 GCA_945903885.1 Candidatus Finniella inopinata | reverse complement strand
CTACGCCAAGTAATTAGGGCCGGATATGGATTACTTGAATTGTTAACATTTTTTACTATAGGACCAAAAGAAGCCCGAGCATGGACTGTACACAAAGGCGCAAAAGCCCCTCAGGCAGCAGGAGCTATCCATACTGATTTTGAACGCGGATTTATTTGCGCTGAAACCATTGCCTATGAAGACTATGTCACATGCCAAGGCGAACAAGGCGCTAAAAATTTAGGAAAGCTTCGCCAAGAAGGACGCGACTACCTAGTACACGATGGAGACATTTTTCATTTTAGATTTAATGTCTAAGCAAATTCCATTTTTAGTGAATTTTTAAAAGGTATTTAGCATATTAAATATTCATTTATACACATACCGTGCGTTTTGTTCTTGTATTTTCTCAAAAACACGGCTAAATCTTAACCACAATTAACATACTAACTCAGTGAAGGTTTCATGTCTGATATTACCGCACGCGTAAAACAAATTGTAGTCGATCATCTTGGCGTAGATGCCTCTAAAGTTATTGATGGAGCAAATTTTGTTGACGATCTCGGCGCAGATAGTCTTGATCAAGTTGAACTGGTAATGAAGTTCGAAGAAGAATTCAAATGCGAGATTCCTGATGACGCCGCGCAAAAACTAACAACAGTTGGTTCGGCTATAGTTTATCTCCAGGAAAAAATTAATTAATTACAATGAGAAGAGTCGTTGTTACTGGTGTTGGCGCCATTACGCCACTGGCAAATGGTGCCCAACTAACCTGGGAAAAGTTAATCTCTAGTCAATCTGGCATTAGCTCGATTAACGCTTTTGATGTGTCGGATCTCTCAGCAAAAATTGCTGGATCGGTTCCGCTTCAACCTAGCGATGCACCAAAGCAATCAGGACTTTTCAACGCTTCTGACTATTTAGAACCTAAAGAACAAAGAAAAATTGACAGATTTATTTTGTACGCTATAGCAGCTGCAGATGAAGCAGTAAAAGATTCTGGATGGAAACCTACCGATAGTGAAGGCAGAGAACGCACAGGCGTAACCATCGGCTCAGGAATCGGCGGTCTTCCTTGGATTTATGACACTTCAGTCACGCTGCTCCAGCAAGGTGCGCGACGCGTTAGCCCTTTCTTTATCCCTGCAAGCTTAATTAACTTAGCTTCAGGACAAGTTTCAATTCGCCACGGATTTCAAGGACCAAACCACGCAGTTGTCACAGCTTGTGCAACAGGTGCTCATTCTATTGGTGACGCAGCTCGCATGATTATGCTTGATGATGCAGATGTTATGGTTGCAGGCGGAGCTGAGGCGGCTGTTTGTCGCGCTGGCATGGCTGGGTTTGCCGCATCTCGCGCTCTTTCAACTGCGTTCAATGACAACCCTACAAAAGCTTCTCGCCCTTGGGATAGAAACCGTGACGGATTTGTAATGGGTGAAGGTTCAGGCGTTGTGGTTCTTGAAGAATATGAACACGCAAAAAAACGTGGCGCTAAAATTTATGCGGAAGTTCTTGGTTACGGCATGTCAGGTGACGCTCATCATATAACATCACCTGCTGAAGATGGAGGCGGTGCTTACCGTGCAATGCGAGCTGCTTTAAAAAACTCTGGTTTATCACTAGAAGATATTGGCTATATTAATGCCCATGGAACCTCAACACCACTAGGTGATGCTATTGAAGTTAAAGCCATGAAGCGCTTATTCGGCGACCATTGTTACAAACTAGCAGTGTCGTCAACCAAGTCTGCAATTGGCCACCTTTTAGGGGCAGCAGGCGCTGTAGAATCAATCTTCTCTATTTTTGCAATGCAAAACGGAATAGTGCCGCCTACATTAAACCTTGATGAACCATCTGAAGGCTGTGACCTTAATTTCGTGCCACACACAGCTCAGGAAAAGAAGCTTAAATATGTTATGTCAAATTCGTTCGGGTTTGGCGGAACAAACGCATCCTTAATATTCGGGAAAGCTCCTTAAACCTAACCAGCTTTTTCCACCGCAGGTTTAGCCATACGCACAGCACCTGCACCGTCTGGATTTGGGTTAAACAGCTTTAAATCAAGCGCGGCTTTACTTACTGATTCATCTTCATTTGGCCCCTGCCCTGAAACAACTGGATATTCTTGTAAATCTTCCACTGTTTCTTGTTCTTTTAGTGCTTCACGTGCATCTGAACTAGGAATATTTGCATCTTCAAGCGCTTTACCCTTTGTATTATTCATAACACTTTCTGGGCCCCCTTGCTGTCCTACGAGAACCTCAGCATGAGAAGATACTGCTACTGCTGATGCTTCAACTTGTGCATGCTCGAGTATTTTTCCATTGTTATCAACTGGTTTAACCGGTTCAGCAGGAGTCTTGGGTCTAGTCATTAACGCAGCTAAAAATCCACCATCTACATCATATGCCCATAACATAGACGCTGACAAAAAAACCATACAACCACAAATAAACATTTTCATACAGACCTCAAAAATCTATTTTTCGCTATCTACATCCTACGTGCATAATCTTAATATTTGTTTAATGGTTGGCAAATCAACGTTCTTAAAATGATACTCTTGTAACAAGAGTGGTTGTTAGATATATTTATCGGCAGTAAATACTACGATATTTTTAACTGAGGCTTAGCTTTCACCCATCCGGCAGGAAGAGCACGATTAATATCAATGTTCAGTGGATTATTAAGAATTTCATCTATAGGATCCCTTAGGCTTACAGAAACCTGACTAGGTTCTGTCATCGGCAAATCTTTAACCTGCTCCACCTTAACTTTTGATTTTTTTCGGCTTCTTCTATTGTTAAGCTTAGGTGAGGGTTGCGTGGGTTTTGATAACTCTTGAACACAATCATTAACTTCTGTTTCATCAACAAGCCGATCAATTTGATCAATTTTTGCAATATCACTTGTTGTTGCAACAACTTCTTGCATTCTAGGTGTCGCATGAAGTTTATTGAATGCTTTCTCCATTAGCTCCGCTGTTTTTTTATCTCGTGACACTGACGTTTGCCCCCCAAGTACTACACCAAATACACGAATAGGTTGGCCATTTGCACCAATCCGTTGGGCTGACACACTAATATTAAATCTAGACGCAAAAGTAAATCCTGTTTTAATCCCATCCATTCCAGTAAATGAATTCAACATGCGGTTATGGTTACGTATTGGCTTTCCATTAAAACTAAAGGTTTTTGTTTTAAAATACGCATATTCTTTAGGGAAATTCTTGTGAAGAGCCCTGGCCAAAGTCATCATGTCTTTAGCTGTTGTAACTTGTCTTCTATCAGGTAGACCTGTGGGGTTATAAAATTTTGTACGAGTCATTCCCAATTCTTTTGCTTTTTGATTCATCAAATCACAAAATTTCTCAACACTACCAGAAAGCCCCTCAGCAATAGTTATAGACATGTCATTAGCTGACCTTGTAACCAATGCGTATATAATGTCTTTTACACTGATTGTTGCGCCCATCTTTAGCCATAAGTTGCAAGGCTCTTGCTGTGTTGCTCGTTTAGAAACTGAAAATCGTGTTGTCAGGTTTATTTTTCCATTTTGAATAGCTTCGAAAATTAAATACAAAGTCATGATTTTTGTTAATGATGCCGGAGGACGAAGTTCATCAGCACGGTGACTTGCCATAACTTTTCCAGACTGACCATCAACAATCATGTATGCAAAGTTATTGGCACGCGCATTAGAAGGATTTATAAATACCAAAATAAAAAAAATAAAGAAATTAAAAATCTTCTTCACACACTTCTCCGCAATCAACACACATATAGGATAACAAAAAACCAGCAAAATCGGAAGGGATCTTATGAGAGTTGCCAACTATATTTTTTTAAATATTCCCGCACTTAAACAGACTATAGCTGCAGTTTCTGCCCTCAATATGTTTTTTCCAAGGGAAATAGGACGAGCACATTTTTTTAACATACCCTGCTCTTGGACTGACCACCCCCCCTCTGGGCCAATAACAAACCCAGCAGGGAATTCTATTGCGACAGGATCAGAATCAGATCGTTCCAATGCTGCATACCACTGTACATTATCAGGTAACTTATTTAAAAATTCCCTTAGGCCTAAAGGCGCATGAACTTTTGGTACATCAAGCCGTTCGCATTGTTGTGAAGCTTCATGCGAATTTTTAATCAAACGCTCAATATTTAATCGGTGGCTATTTGTTCTTTCACAAAAAATGGGCTGAAAATCGGTTACTCCAAGTTCCGTTGCTTTTTCTATCAAAAAGTTCATTGGGTCGTTTTTAATAGGGGAAAATGCCAACCAACAAGGCTGAGTTTTTTCAGGAGCACGCCTTTGATCTAAGCTCTTATAACTTGGCTTTTCATAAACAATTTTCCATTCACCACATTGTTCATTAAATCCAAAAAAATGCTGCCCTCACTCAAAGCGCAAAACCTTTTCTAAGTAATGACGCTGATCCCGGCTCAACTCAATAATTTGCCCTGCATTCAAGGTTTGGGTAAGGTAAAGTCGTGTCATAATTTTAATTTTTTTAGTCCTATACAGTTTCTACCATACATTCACCTAGCACGCCTACATAGACCCATTGGCATATGGTTGCTGCTGTGGCCATGTTTTTGTGGGTTTGCAATTAGCCATGGTAGTCTTTTTGACTATATTCTATTTTTCATTGGCGCAGTCACCTTACGCAGCGCTGGTTGTGTTATTAATGACTTGGTTGATAAAGACATAGACGCAAAAGTTGAACGCACAAAATTAAGGCCTTTAGCAGCCAACTTACTTACCACAAAACAAGCATATATTTTCTTAAGCATTTTGCTTAGCATTGGTGCATGTATCTGGATGTTTCTAAGTCCAGCCGCAAAATACATAAGCTTTATAGCTGCCATTTTGATGGTTTCTTACCCATTCATGAAGCGCTTCACCTATTGGCCTCAGCTGTTTTTGGGATTCACTTTCAATATTGGGTTACTTATTGCGATTGCTCATGTTTCAATTCTTACGTTTTCCTGGCAACTTCTAAGCCTGTTTGCAAGCTTAGTTTTATGGACCATTTTTTATGACACTATTTACGCATTTGCCGATGTTCATGATGATTTAAAATTGAACGTAAAATCAACAGCCATTGTCATGCGCCATGCTCCTAAAACCTGGCTAACATGTATAAATTTATTGTTGCATTCTTTTTTATTTGGTTTTTTTAGACCAAATGGAATTATTGCAGTGATCATTGGATTCTTATTTTTGCAAATTCTTTTAAAACAATGGAACCCATGTGATGCAAAAAACTGTATCAAAATTTTTGGTCTTTGCCACTTCTGGGGATTAATAGAATGGTTTTGGCTCGAGACTGTAAGGATCATCTCCCCATAGCACTTTCCCATCACCTTGACGCTCATCAACCCAAACCGGTATGTAGGTTATGTGCACAGTTATTGGGCTTTCTAATGATTCAGTTTTTGTCTCGCCTGTATCAATCTCCGTTCTCACCTCATCTTTTTCAAGATTTAGTAGCCAGCTCGCAAATTTTCCAGCTTTCTCTAATCGGACACATCCTGATGATAAGGCACGTGAATATTTTTTAAACAATTCTTGTTGTGGTGTATCGTGGATGTAAATTAAATCATCATTTTGCAAATTAAATTTTAGCAAGCCAAGAGCATTTTTTTTCCCAGACTTTTGCTTAAAGACATAGGGGAAATCGTGAATATCTACATCGTTCCATTCTACTGTACTAGGATCAACCTCGTTTTCGTCATGATCAAAAACTTGCAAGTCATTTTTTTCAAAAAACTCTGAATCTTCCTGAATTTTAGGTAATTTATCTTCGAAAAGAATGGTACTTGGGACAACCCATACTGGATTGTATTCCACGCCATTAATATAACTTGTCATCTGCGGTGTAGGACGCTTAGGCATCCCAATTATAACCTTCATGCACATTTTAAGTTTTTGATCTTCAAATGCGTGCAGCGTATAGGTTGGTATATTCACAATAACGGTACGGTCGGTAAACACTAGATTTTTTATTTTCGCAATACTAGCGTCTATTTTTTTCAGGCGCTTTTCGTAACTCCAATTAATTCTGGCTTTGGTTTCATCCCCAATAATGCCATCTGGCTCTATGCAATGCCCAGCCTGAAAAGCTTTCACAGCAGCTTCTAATTCTGTATCGAAAAATGGAGAATCAGTGGCTTTTTCCAAATACCCTAAAGACTGTAAAATCTGACGTAACGCTGGTATATTATCGTCCTTATCACTTGGACGCAAAGGACGATCAGGCGCAAACTCAGGAAGGGTAACATCTTCTTTTTCTTTTAAAATTTTTTGCAATTTCTGCAAAAGACTAAGCACTTTCAAATGATTCAAAGGCAAGGCTGAATCACTTGGCACAGCCGTTGTTGCCGGCACAAAAGGCTTTTTATTTAATTCTGCCGTCGCTTTGTTTGCCTGACATTTCAAACCACAGACTTCATTATTTATTTGGGAATAGCTCTTAGCTTGTAGTGCACAAATCATTAGTAGAAAAAATAGATATTTCATAAAACTTCGAGCCCCTTGTTTCTTCCATTAAAAAGCATAAATGGTTAACAAAAAGTGAATAGGCAAGCGTAAGCTTTGACTTTACTGAAAAAAAATAGAAATTAAATATTGAGAAATTAGTAATTAAGGCTTTTCAACGTTTTAAAATCAGCATTTATTATTGCATCTAAATGCTTTGTAATTTTTTCGACAGGCCAATTCCACCAGGCTAATTGCAAAAGAAAAGCAATCGTTTCATCGTCAAATCTTTTTCGGATAGGCTTTGCAGGATTGCCTCCTACAATTGTGTACGGCTCAACATTTTTTGTCACAAGGCTGTTAGTGCCAATAATTGCCCCATCTCCAACGGTAATACCTTGCATGAAAGTCACACCGTTACCTATCCACACATCATTGCCAATAACTGTATCGCCTTTGCTTGTAACATTTACAGGTGCAGTTGCCCAGGATTTCCCCATCACTTTAAATGGATATGCCGAAACACCGTCCATAGCATGATTTCCGCCATTCATAATAAACCAAACACCTGTTGCTATTTGGCAGAATTTTCCAATAATAAGTTTATCCCCCATAAATTCAAAAAGGTATAAAACATTCCTTTCAAAATTATAAATATCAACTGGGTCATCGTAGTAAGTGTAGTCACCGACAATAATCTGAGGGCTCGTGATAACATTTTTAAGATAACACGTCCGAGTTACGCCTTCGATTGGATATAGGGTATTAGGGTCTGGATGTATCATAAATTTTCCTCATGTCTATCAGGTAAGAATCCCCCAACTTGAGCATCCCATAAAGTTTTGTACAAACTACTTTTGGCCAACAATTCCGAATGTGTTCCATCTGCCACAATTTTCCCAGTATCAAATACTAAAATGCGGTCCATGTGCAGCAGGGTTGATAGACGGTGAGCAATCACAATGGTTGTTTTGCCTGCCATTAATGCATGTAAAGATTTTTGAATGTAGTTTTCGTTTACAGAATCAAGCTGAGAAGTTGCTTCATCTAAAATCAAAATCGGTGCATTTTTTAAAATCACACGAGCAATTGCTATGCGTTGGCGCTGGCCACCAGAAAGCTTAACGCCACGCTCACCTACCAATGATTCATAACCATTTGATAATTTTCCAATGAATTCATGTGCATGGGCACGCTTAGAAGCCTTAATCACTTCCTCATCACTCGCATCAATTTTTCCGTAACGAATATTTTCCATTAACGACCTATGAAATAGTGACGGATCCTGCGGAATCATCCCAATGTTTGCACGCAGTGAATCTTGCGTAACTTGTTTAATATCATGTCCATCAATAAGAACACACCCATTTGTAACGTCATAAAGCCGCAAAATTAAATTTACGAACGTAGTTTTTCCACCGCCAGAATACCCTACTAATCCAATTTTTTGCCCTGGTTCAATTGTGACCGATGTATTGTCGAAAAGTGAATCAGCACCTTTATAGTTGAAATTAACATTATCAAAAACAATTTTCCCTTTGTTCACAACAAGCTCACCAGCACTAGGTGCATCTTGAATTTCTGGCTCATCTTTCAAAAGTGTTAGTGCCTGGTCAACCGATCCCCAATTCGTAATAAAATCACGCAGCTGATGAGAAAGTTCAAACAACTTATCAAACACTTTAAAATTGACCATAAACACCAAAGCAAAATCACCAGCCGTTATGATTTTTTGCTTCAGCAAATAAATCAGAAATAATAAAAATCCAATTGTATAGATCGACATTATAGCTCCTTGAATTGAGTAAAAAGTCATCAATAAATATCCTGAATCTTTAGTTCTTCTAATGTACTCCTGGGATGTGGTATTAAATTGTTTCATTTCAAAAGCAGAAGTCGAAAATAACTTAGCGTTAAGCATGTTGGTTAAGTAATCAGATAAATGTCCAAAAATTTTTGATTTAGATTCTGCGTAGAGTTTCATCAGCGGTGTTGCTTTTCTTATGCCAACGAAACTAATTATCAAAAATACAACAATCCACAAAAACAAACCCACTGCAAAGAAGACATGAACTTGAGCAAGCAAAGCTAATGCAATAAGAACAGTTAAAGTAAAATGAACAAACTGGTAATTCGCTGTAAAAATAATATTTAGAGTAAGGCTGAACGCATCATTGATCTTGGCAACAATATTACCGCTTAAATTATTTTGAAAAAAGCTGTAAGAGTATGTGCTAATTTTATTGGCAAAAGTATTAGCTAAATTTGTTCGGTAATACCCATTAAAAGTTGCTGCGCACCAATCGCTAAACGTCCAAGCTAAAACAACAAGTGCTTGAAAAATCGCATAAATGATCACCAAATTCCAAATATTGGAAGTGTCTGAAGTAATTACCGTATCAATAAGCTTTTTCACCAAATATGGCTTAACATTCGCATCTATTGAAACAATGCAAATTGCAAAAAACATTCCCCATATATATTTTCTGTAAGGTTTTGTCGTTTCTAAAATGAATTGAATTACGCGCATTTAGTGCCTTATTTCTTCAACAACATCGGCTCCGCGGATTGCCATGATAACAACCGCTATTGGGAAGAACAAAATGGCCCAAAAAATTGCCCAAAACCATGAACCACGGTAACGCAGGTAAAATGCAGAATCATCTTTGTGGAATCTGACATTTTTTATAAATAAGAACACACCAAGGGGCGGCCAGCAAATAGCAAATACTATTAATAAAATTAAGCTTCCACTGTAGCTTAAGGGGTAAACATGTCGCGTGCTCATAACTGTCATAGAAATTCCCTTTCAATTTTCCCACTCATAGCACTCAAATTGCCCTAAAGCTTATTCTGTTATAGAGGTGTGCAGTGTTTCAACCGTTAAAAGCCGTGGCGAGACTTCTGCTTCCTCAACCGTTATCGGCACAGTTACTAAAACATCCCCTTTGGTCTCCACCACCCTTAGGAATTTCTGAACATTTTCCGAATTTTGTTGTACTGAAAAAACATCCAAAATCATCGTATCTTCCAAGGCTTTAATAGAATGTACGTTATCTTTTTTAGTAACAAATGCATAATCATGAGCGCCGTATATTTTGGCATGCTGCAATTCCAAATAAAACTTATCATCCACTTGTTGTGATGCGTAAGTTTCAATCAGCACACTACCCGAAAGTATATACAAAAATCCAAAATGCCCATCATGAGTATGTATCGGTACATACTCTCCTTTTTGCATAGCTGAACGATCAACTTGCATTTGGGGAAAATAGATTTCAAAATTTTCCAAGTGATCACTATTAATCATAATATTACCTTAACTGCGTAAACCAACGTAAATATCCAAAACAACATTTTGGTGATCAAGAGCACGCTCATCATAAACTTCATAATCAGCAATGTATGCGCGTTCATTCCCAAATTCAGCTGATGTCATCGTCCATATTTTTTGCCATGCTCCAATACACACTGCAGGCATGGGGCCAGAGTCTGTTGTAAACTTCGCATAGTTTTGAACTGGTATAATAAGCGTTTCAAAACCTTCAGGTAAACCGTCAAACGAATCAACTTCCTCACCAATGAAGTATGTATAACTTCCTGTAAAATCGCTTTCATAATCGGTATACACACAATAGGTAACGCCTGCTTTTTTACGGGTATTAATTTTTTCATATAAACCGCCATGAAAATATTTTTGAACCGTAGCTGCAATTTTAGCTGTCGCTAAATTCATTTCCGATGCCAAATTCGTTCTGGTTGTGATTCCAACAAGCTTAATTTCTGGTAGTGTTATTGTGATTTTTTGCATGTAAAAAATTTCTTAAATTTGAATACCAAAATTCTAGCACGTTCAACGAAGCTAGGATATTGTATCAGCTTCCAGACAATGCTAGCTTAGCTGTTGAGGATAAGGTGACTAATGTACGATCAAAACAACATTTTTGCAAAAATTCTTCGCAGCGAAATTCCCTGCAAAAAAATAGCAGAAGATCAATACTTCTTAAGCTTTCATGACATTGCGCCAAAAGCAGCAGTGCATGCATTGGTAATACCAACGGGGCATTATAAAAATGTTCATGATTTTACAACACGCGCATCCACTGACGAACTTGTTGGATTTTGGAAAGGCGTAAATACAACCATTGATGCATTAAACGTAGCACAAAACGGTTACCGCCTTATTGCAAACACTGGCACAGATGGTCGTCAAGATGTTCCACATTTTCATATTCACATTTTAGGTGGTCAAGATCTTGGACCAAAGATTGTTATGTCGTGAACGTAACCATACGCACCATTGATAAAGTTTTATTCGCAGAAGCCGCGCTTGAAATCAATTTGCCAGGACTTTATGGAAAGGTGGGAATACGCCCTCACCATGCTTCTATGTCAGTTGTTTTGTGCGAAGGAGAAATTCAAGTAAAATTAGCTAACAGCACCGAAACATTCACCATTCAAAATGGCATTGCCCAAGTTAGCAATAATACCGTAGACGTACTGTTAGCGTCATGAGGAATAAACAGTGCAAGTAACTTTTTATGAACTTATGGTTACTTCCTTAGAAAAGACCTTACCTAAAATTCTTGAGAAGGTTTACGAAGGCGGGCTTAAGGCCGTTATTCGTATAGAAAGCCCTGAGCGTTTGAAATCAATTGATAGCGCTATGTGGACCTATACTACGCTTGGGTTTTTACCCCACGGTTCAAATGCTGACCCAGCACAGTTTCATGTGCATCAGCCCATTTGGCTAACCACTGGCAGTGATAACCCCATTAACGCAACAGTTTTGGTGATGACAACTCAAGAATATGCTACAGATAAATCTTATGAACGCATCTTAGATATTTACGATGGAAATGATTTGCCAAGTGTGCAAAACGCAAAAGAACGAATGGAAAAATATCAAGAATCAGGCAATGAAATTGTACTATGGAAGCAAACCCTAAAGGGTGCTTGGGAAAAAGGAATATAAGATTATGCAACTGCAATGGCTGCAACAGATACAAGCTTCACAGGATTTAACAACTCTTGACGATTTAAGAGTTAATCTTTTAGGTAAAAGTGGCTTAGTTACCCAACAGCTTAAAACTCTAGGCGCTTTAGCTCCGGAAGAACGTAAAGCTAAAGGTGCAGAAATTAATGCGCTGAAGGACCAAATTGCATTAGCCATTGAAGAAAAAAAAATCATCCTTGAAGCGCAAGCACTTGACCTGCGTTTAGCCAATGAAAAAATTGATATTACGTT
>CAMDPB010000009.1 GCA_945903885.1 Candidatus Finniella inopinata | reverse complement strand
CTTGCTATTCGTTTCCCCTACTGTCGAGTAATGGGAATTGAACGTCAGAAAGAATTAGTGCGTTTAGCAACAGATAATATTCGCCTTAATAATCTTAGAGAGCGAGTCGAAATATTGCACGGTGACTTACAAAGTCCTCCTCCTCGCTTAGCCGCTGGTAGCTATAGTCAAGTAATATCCAATCCTCCTTATTTTGAAATTAATCGAGGTCGCTTGTCTCCTATTGTTTCAAAATCTCTCAGTAATCATGAAGAACTATCAGACATGGAAGCATGGCTTAAGTTTTGTCTTTTAATGCTAAAGCCTTTGGGGAAACTTACATTTATTTATCGTGCTGACATGCTTGATCGACTTTTGAACTTATTTTATGGCAAGGTTGGTGATATTAGTGTTTTTCCTTTATGGCCAGCAAAAGAACAGTCAGCCAAGCGCGTAATCGTTCAAGGTATAAAGGGAACAAAAGGTGGTTTAAATCTTTTAAGCGGTATGTTCATACACAATGAAGACGGATCTTTCACACAAGCCGCAGAGGCTATATTGCGTAATGGAGAATCACTATCATTGAATTTGTTAAATCAATAATGCCTTGTGTCACATATGCATGGATTATCGCTGCAGTATCAACGATAGTCTTTTTAGCTTTTTGGAAAAAAATAGGGATAAAGGACATCCCTGGTTATCGTTCTTCTCATTTAGCGACAACGCCAACAGCTGCTGGTGCATGTATTAGTTTGATATTTATAGGTTTTTTCTTTGCAGCCCAATCTAATTTAACTTCTCTAGATCTTCCACCAATAACATTTATTTTTGGGATTGTTATCCTCACAATAGTTGGATTTATTGACGATTTGAAGGAGCTGAATTATAAAACCAGGCTCCTTAGCCATATCCTTGCTGTAGGGTTGGTTTTGGCTCAACAAAGCTTAAGCCCTGTTGAATATGTGCTTTGGTTTTTTATGGGTGTAGGCCTGGTGAATGCTTGTAATTTCTTGGATGGATTGAATGGATTGCTGGCTAGCCAGTGGTTGCTGACTGTTGGCTTTCTGTTAAGCGCCTTTGCTTCCATTAATAGTATTTTTTGGATTTTATGGATTTCAACATTGGTCTATCTATTCTTTAACTTTCCAAAAGCGCGGGTCTTTATTGGAGACACAGGCAGCACAATTTTAGGTTTTTCTTATTTTGTCATTATTTTTCATTTGGCGCCCAACCAACATGGGTTTTCGAGCATTTTTATACCACATGATAGCTTCATTATGTTTGCTCTATTTCCGCTTGGTTTTGCTTGGAGTGATGTGGCTTTTACTATTGTTCGAAGATTCATTGATAAGCGTTCTGTGACTGCATCATTTGGTGACTACGGATTTCACTACAAAGCCAAATTTTTCAGCAGTCATGCATTTGTTACTCTTACCTACTTGGTTCTCAATTGTCTATTAACTTACGTGGCAACATTTTTATTTTTTAACCGCAAAAATATATTTTTAATGAGTTGCTTATACGCAGTCGCGCAACTCATTCACTGGGGATTTGTTTACCGTTTATCGAGAAAGTACTCTGTCTGAAATCTGTGGAATCTCTCCTTTACTAGCATTTGCATGAAATTAAGCATAGAATTAGTGTAAGGAATTAGGTTAACTGAAGATGAATTCTTTTCAGCTAGGATGCTTGTGTTTAGGTGCCCCTCTTTTAGGGGCAATTTTTGCTTACACAAGAGCGTATAACAATCGACAAACAGGACACTGGTTTTGTGTGGTTGTTGTCGCCATTAGTTTTTTTGCGGGCTGTGGTCTTTTCTGTCATATAGCTAATGCTCAATTTTCTGATACAGTCCATCTTTTTACGTGGATAAAGTCTGAAACTATTAGAATAGATTGGGGATTTCTTTTTGACCCATTAAGTACGCTAATGATATTAATAGTTACATTTATTTCATTTGTTGTTCATGTGTACTCAGTTGGGTACATGCGTGATGAGCCTGATAAATTGTGCTTTTTTGGTCATTTAAATCTTTTCACGTTCATGATGATTTTGCTTGTGTCGGCTCCCAATATGCTTCAATTGTTTTGCGGGTGGGAAGGTGTAGGTCTGGCTTCGTACTTATTAATTGGGTATTGGTATGAAAGACCTTCAGCTACAACCGCATCAATAAAAGCTTTTATTATGAATAGAATTGGTGATATTGGTATAGTTCTGGCTTTAGGTGCTATATTTACTTTTTTCCATACTTTTGAATTTGAGCATTTTTTTTCTTTGTTAAAGGAAACAGAATCTTTACCTAGTTCACAATGGCTAAATATTATTGGGTTGTTATTGCTTTTTGGGGCGATGGGCAAATCTGGTCAGTTTGGGTTGCATACTTGGCTGCCAGATGCAATGGAAGCTCCTACACCCGTTTCTGCTTTGCTACACGCAGCAACAATGGTAACAGCGGGGGTGTTTCTTATTATCCGATTTAGTCCCTTGTTTGAATTGGCGCCGTTTGCAAAACAGGTGATGATGTTTGTTGGTCTAATAACTTCACTGTTCGCAGGTACTGTTGCCTTAACCCAGACTGACATAAAAAAGATTATTGCTTATTCAACTTCCAGTCAGCTTGGCATTATGTTTATGGCTTGCGCAGCAGGAGCATATTCTGTCGCGTTTTTCCATTTATTTACGCATGCATTTTTCAAAGCATTATTATTTCTTTGCGCGGGGACAGTTATTCATGCCATGTCACACGAGCAAAATATTTTAAAGATGGGTGGACTAAAGTCGTATCTGCCTTCCAGCTATTATACAATGATAATCGGCACTCTTGCATTAACTGGCTTTCCTTTTTTTGCAGGATATTATTCAAAGGACTTAATATTTGAGTCTGTCTACATTTCAGCAATTCCTTTTGCCTACGGGTATTATTACTTATGTTTGCTGTTAACATTAATTACAGGACTGTATTCATGGAGGCTTTTGTTCTTAGTGTTTCATGGAAAGTCTAACGCTGACGAACATGTAGTTGCTCACATTCACAAAACGGGAAAGATGATGCAATATCCTGTGAATATATTAGCTTTTGGGTCAATTATTATGGGATATATAGGATTCAAGCTACTTATTGGACAGTCTCTTGGGTTTTCTTGGAATGAAAGCATTGCCATAAATATGAACGACCATGCTCCTATTTGGGTGGAATTGCTTCCTATTGCTTTTGCAAGTATGGCACTTTTGGTTTGTTACTATGTTTACGTTCATAAGCCATCAGTTTCACTAGTTATTTTGAAAAATTTCCCGGGTCTTTATCAGTTTTTGAAAAGAAAGTGGTATATTGATGAGCTTTACAGTCAGCAAATTGCTATTCCACTTACAAAGTTTGGTAGTTTTCTTTACAAATCAGGAGACAGAGGAGCCATCGATAGATTTGGGCCGGATGGATTCGCTAACCTAGCGCTTAAATTGGGTGGCTACATGCAAAAACTACAAACTGGATATTTGTTCCACTATGGTTTTATTGCTATTTTAGGAGTCGTTTTAATACTAGGCATATACCTTCTTATGCAGTTATTTCCCCAATTATCAAAAGAATTATCGCTAGCAATGGGGCGTTTGTGAAAATACCAATTTTATTGTTGATGGTTCTTTTGCCTCTTTTAGCAGCGCTTATTTGCATATTAGTTCGCAAAGAAAACAGTGAAAATGCTAAGCGAATTGCGGGTTTTGTAAGCTGTATAAATTCAGCTTTGGCGGGCGGGTTATGGTTTTATTTTGACTCTTATAATCCAGGATTTCAATTTTGCGAAAAATACCTTTGGATCAAGAGCACCGGCATTGATTTCGAACTAGGAATAGATGGAATATCGCTATTTTTTGTTATTCTATCGGTTTGGTTATCAACGCTTATGATTTTTGGCACATGGTATTCTGTTAAAGAACGTCTACGTGAATACACCATATCCTGCCTTGCGTTGCAGGCTTTTATGGTTGGGAGTTTTGCCGCAACTAATTTGTTTGTTTTTTACATATTTTTTGAGGGCGTACTCATTCCTATGTTTTTAATCATTGGCATTTGGGGTGGGGAAAACAGGGTCTATGCAACTATTAAATTTTTTCTCTACACACTATTTGGTTCTGTTTTTATGTTGTTGGCTATCCTTAAACTTTATACGGAAGCGCAAACATTAAGCTTTATTGAGCTACAAGATTTCCACATTAGCCCTCACTTACAAATATTGCTCTTTCTTGGATTTATGGCCTCTTTTTCTATTAAAATTCCTATGTGGCCAGTGCATACTTGGTTACCTGATGCACATGTAGAAGCACCTGCAGGTGGGTCTGTTCTTTTAGCAGGAGTACTTTTAAAAATGGGAGGCTATGGCTTAATACGTTTTTGTCTTACGCTTTTTCCAGATGCTAGTCACTTATTTGCGCCTTATATCTCTCTGCTTAGCGTAATAGCAATTATTTGGGCGTCATTAATTGCACTTGCGCAAACAGATATTAAAAAACTTATTGCATATTCGTCTATTGCTCATATGGGAATTGTAACGCTTGGTATTTTTGCTTTTAAACCTAACGCTTTAATCGGCTCGATTATACAAATGATTAGTCATGGTCTCGTTTCAGCAGCTTTGTTTTTTGGTATAGGCATGCTATATGATCGCTTCCACACACGTAATATTAACCATTATGGTGGGTTATTAAAAATAATGCCAGGTTTTAGCATTATGTTTATAATTTTTTCATTTTCTTCTATTGGGCTTCCTTTTACATCTGGATTTGTAGGTGAAATTTTAGTTCTAATTGATAGCTTTTCAGTTCGTCCAATCATCACGGCCTTTGCTTGTTTAGGAATGGTTTTGGGGGCGGCGTATATGCTTAACCTTGTAAGCAAAGTATTCTATGGAAAATTATCGACCCAATTGGGGCTTGATTCCAGATTGGACATCAGTGACTATGCATTGCACTTAAGCTTAAAACCTTTTGAAAAAGCCGTATTGCTGATTTTGACAGTCAGCATTGTTACGCTGGGAGTATACACAAAGCCAATCATGACCCCTATTCGAAGAACTGTTCTGCAATACTATACAAACCATACGGACCACACGAACATAAAACCCATTCAGGTAGATAATAAGATTAGGCTGGAACATGCTAGGTAATATTTTAAAATCAATCCCAGCTATTCCTGAATTTATACTATCAGTGAGTGCGCTTATCTCTTTAGTAATTGGTACATTTAAACAAAAGAAAATCGAGCGTTTAACTATTGGAGCCACTATTCTTGGGTTGGGATTTTTATGTGTTTTATTACTGCTTTCTGATAAGTCTGAGCAATTTTTTTGGAATGGCTTATTTATACACATGCCCTTTTGTGTTTGTTCAAAAATTATTCTGTATAGCGTTTCTGCTGTTGCTCTTTTTTGTTTGTTCTCATTTTTAGGTGCGTACAACATAAAGCAATTTGAATGGCTTATTATCGCGACATTTTCAGTGATCGGTGGTTCTGTAGCACTTTCATCAAATCACTTTCTTACCTTATTTATAGGTTTGGAAATGAGCCATTTAAGTCAATATTTGCTAGTAGCAGCAGATAGAGATAATCAACAGAGTAGTGAAGCTGCTGTTAAATTTTTTACGATAGGAGCCATAAGTACAGCCTTCATGCTTTTTGGTATGAGTCTAATTTATGGTTTCACAGGCACTAATTTTTTTAATACGCTTTTTTACTTTTTTGGAACTTATGTTAATGATTTTGAGCATGCCGGAGCTATAGTCGGTATGTTTTTTGTACTAATAGGGTTATGTTTTAAACTCCCTGTAGCCCCATTTCATACATGGGCTCCAGATGTATATCAAGCTGCACCATTGCCTATTGTTTTATTTATAGTAACTATTCCAAAAATTATCACTGTATTCAGCTTGCTTCATCTACTAACTTATCCTTTTTATGGTATTTTTACTTACTGGCGATATTTATTTGTGGGCCTTGCTATTCTGTCAATGGTTTGGGGTTCATTAGCTGCATTGCGTCAACAAAATCTGAGAAGGATGTTTGCATATAGTTCAGTTAGTGACATGGGATTCCTTCTTATGGGACCCGCAATGGGGGGAGAATTCGGGCTTAGCTCAGCGATTATTTACATAATTTTTTACGCGCTGAACATGTTGGGAGTGTTTTCTTTGCTTATAATATTCGAAAGAAGTATAAAGCCCATAAATGACATTAAAGACCTTAGTGGTATTATGCAAAGCATGCCTATGTTAGGAAGCTTATTCTGTTTATTTATTTTATCGTTTGCTGGTATTCCGCCCATGCCTGGTTTCTTTGCTAAAATTTATGTCTTAGAAAGTGTGATAACAAGGTCAGCATATTTTATGGGGATAGTGGCTGTAATTACCACTGTTATTAGCGCTGCTTATTACTTGAATGTCTTAAAGTTTTTTGTGCTGAGCCAATCTGTTCTAAAGGTTAATCGTGTCAATCAGGTTAATTCGTTACGAAAGTACGTTGTTAAAACTATCGTGGCCTTTATTTTCCTCATTTTGTGTTTAATGGTTATTTTTCCTTTTAGGTTATTAGAGTTAGCTCGCTCTATGGCAGTTTCTATTCTTTTTCAATAGAGTAGCTAGCAGAAGTATTGTGGATTTATGAGACGATGCTTTGTAATTTTGCTGCTATCAACTCATACAATTTTTCAGGTTCTTCAAATTCTAAACTAACATTAAAAGCGTAGACTTTCTTTTTGAAGCGCTCCGGAATACGTAAGAAATCCTTGGCTGTAGTAATTAAATCAATTTTTCTGCGAGCTGAAATTTTTAATAGACGCTCCAATTCGGGAATGGTGTAGGGATGGTGATCAGGAAACGGGATGAAACGTTTTACGTCAAACCCATAATCTTGTAATGTGCAGTTGAATTTTTCAGGATATCCAAGCCCGGCAAAGGCAATCACAGCTCTGGGATGAACTTCATCAACTGCAGTCATATGAGCTCTGGTTGCTTGAGGAATTCCTTTTGGTAACGCGCCATTGCCAATAGCAATAGTCATGCTTGTTTTTCGCACGCCACGGTGTGGTGATTCACGTAATGGTCCGGCTGGAAAAACTCTACCATTTCCAAAACCTTGCAAGGTATCAATTACCAACAAACTTAAGTCTTTGTGTAGGCTATTGTTTTGTAGACCATCGTCCATAATAATTACAGTAGCGCCATGGCTAATCGCAAGTTTCGCTGAAAGTACTCTATCTGGACCTGCCCAGGTTGATGCTTTTTCAGCCAAAAGTAGTGCTTCATCACCGACTTGCAAATAAGTATGTTTTTGTGAGTTAACACGAATAGAATCTTTAATAACAGCCCCATAACCACTGCTTAAAATATGGGGTGTGTGATTCATTTTTTTTAACATATCTACTAATGCTAAAACGGTAGGTGTTTTTCCAGCGCCACCCATAACTAGATTTCCGACACAAATAACAGGAACTGAAACTTTTTGGGTTTTTACACGTCTGCCGTACCATAAGCTTATGTACTCATACATCCAGGCAACAGGCTGGAGAATGCGGCTTAACATATTATTTTGCCGCCAAAATTTAGGGGTTAGAAAAAACATTTTTGCACTTAACTTTTATGAAAGGTAAGGGGAACACAAATAGTACTTACCAGAATGATATCACATCCTAGTAAAATCAGTAGGCTATTTCCGTTGAATGTGTTTAAAAAATCCATCGAGAATATGAGCGGAGCAGTTAATAAAGGGGTCCACCCTAAAAGTAAATTTAGAGGGCTGGAATCAGGCATGAAAGAGAGAGCGCAGGCTATGCAAATACTAAGGGTTACCCATTGTGAGAATATAAGGAGAGATTGAGTAAATCCTATTCCTACAATCAGCAGTATGAAAGCCATTGGAAGAAGTGTTCCAATCCAAATGCTAACAGACTTTGCCCAAGCATAAGTAAGTGGATGCAAGCCGTTGTAGCGACAGTGGTCAAAAAAACCATCTGCAACATCTTCAACATATGTATTGAACTGTTGGTAAACAGTAATAGTTGCTCCTGTTAATAACATCGTAACCGGAGCAACAGTGACACCTAAAATATAATGAATAATAATTATCCATAAAAAAAGAAGTGGAGCTGCAAAAATTTGTTGGCGATGTGCCAATATTGAGATTTTGCAGACTCCGCTAAAGGTCATGATTTGTTACGTGACTTTTCAAACTTTTTACGGTCATTCGGATCTAAAATTGCTTTGCGGATGCGAATTGACTTTGGTGTTACTTCAACGCGTTCATCTTCTTCGATATAAGTAATCGCTTGCTCAAGTGTCATAACTTTAGGAGGAGTCAAACGAATTGCCTCGTCCTTTCCTGAAGCGCGTACGTTGGTAAGTTGCTTCGCTCTTAGAGGGTTGATTTCAAGGTCATTGTCTCGGTTGTTTTCACCAATAATCATGCCCTCATAAACCTTTGTTCCATGCTCAACAAACATGATGCCTCGATCTTCAAGCTTCCATAAAGCATAGCCAACCGCTTCACCTGTTCCATTAGAAATAAGCACGCCGTTCGCACGTCCTTCAATAGCACCTTTGAAGGGTGCATAATCATGGAACAAACGGTTCATTACGCCAGTACCGCGTGTGATTGTAAGGAATTGACCATGAAACCCAATAAGACCACGAGAAGGTCCGTGGAAAACGATTCTTGTTTTGCCACCGCCTGATGGAAACATGTCTTTCATTTCTGCTTTACGCAAGCTTAAAGACTCAACTACCGTGCCTACATATTCTTCATCAACATCGATAACAATTTCTTCAATTGGCTCAAGTCTTTGATTGGTTGCCTCATCAATTTTGTATAAAACGCGTGGGCGGCTGATTGATAGCTCAAACCCTTCACGTCGCATTGTTTCAATTAACACACCAAGCTGAAGCTCTCCTCGGCCTGCTACTTCAAAAGCATCTCTGTCAGTTGCTTCAGTAATGCGAATCGCTACGTTTCCTTCAGATTCACGTAGTAAGCGTTCACGAAGTACACGAGATGTAAGTTTTGTGCCTTCTTGGCCTGCTAGCGGTGAATCATTAATTGAAAAGGTCATTCCTAAAGTTGGTGGATCAATAGGTTGAGCTTTGATTGGTTGCGTTACATCCATAGCGCAGATAGTATCGGCTACGGTGCTTTTTTCAAGGCCAGCTATAGCAATAATATCACCAGCTTGTGCTTCATCAACCGCTATACGCTCAAGGCCACGGAAACTCAAAAGCTTTGCGATGCGTCCTTGTTCAACTTGATCTCCATTTTGAGCTAGAACACGTATCGGTGTGTTTACTTTAATGATTCCTGTTTCAACTCGGCCAGTTAGAATGCGTCCTAAATAAGGATCGTATTCTAGGGTTGTTACTAGCATAGAAAACGGTCCTTCTGCCTTTTGCTTAGGAGCTGGAACATGGCGTGTGATGACTTCAAACATAGGAATTAGTGTTTCTTGTGGTTCTCCTAGTTCATGTACAGCCCAGCCATTTCTTCCAGATGCGTACAGTATTGGAAAATCTAATTGTTCATCAGATGCATCCATAGCCACGAATAAATCAAAAATTTCGTTAAGAACTTCTTCAGGGCGAGCATCTTGTCGGTCAATTTTGTTAATGACAACAATTGGACGCAATCCTAGTTTTAAAGCTTTTCCAAGCACAAATTTCGTTTGTGGAAGTGGGCCTTCAGCAGCGTCTACCAAAATGACAACACCATCAACCATGCTTAAAATACGCTCAACTTCGCCACCGAAGTCGGCGTGACCCGGGGTGTCTACAATGTTAATACGAAAATTATTCCAGCTTAAGGATGTGCATTTTGCCAAAATTGTAATGCCGCGCTCGCGCTCAAGGTCATTACTATCCATGGCCCGTTCTGCCACGTGTTGGTTGGTGCGAAAAGTTCCACTTTGTTTTAAAAGATTATCAACCAGGGTTGTTTTTCCATGGTCAACGTGAGCAATAATAGCAATATTACGAAGTTGCATTTTCTTTTTTTTCTATTTGTTTCAAAGTAGAATTATATATTGTTTAGAAGAAAAAGACAAAGAAAAACCAACAAGTGTGTAGAAACAGAGCATTCTGAGAAAGCAATGCTTTTGCTGAGTAAAACTTTAGCAATCCCCAGCTAGAGGAAACCGTTTGACGTCTAATTGAGGTTTTTTAGTTTTAGAAGTTTAACGTTAGGTCGCTACGGTAATTGACAGGGAAAATCTTACCCCTACACCTAACCTCAAAAGCGTTAAGGAAATATTTTATTTTTGAAAAATGTGGCAGAAAGTAACAAATTTTATTTAGAAGTTTTTTTAAATGCCGTTAATAGTAATTTAATTATTTTTAAATGAATATTTAACATCATTATGACAGTATAAATTTACATTTAATTTGGTGTCTCTATGAAAATAATTTTTATGAGGTTAGTTACTTGTGTATTCTTTTCGACTTTCGTTAATGGCGCAACGTCTGAGTTGGTTGATTTAGAAGCAGGGCAACATCTTGCGGAAACAACCTCTTTATTGAGGGCCCCAATTAGTGCTGGACTAGCACAGCGTGCTCATAGTCTTTTTGAGGCAGATTACGAACGCAATGTTGGGGATCTGATTCAAACTCGATGGTTTTATAGAAAAACGGCAAATTGCACTGAAGCTATGGGAAATACACTCTTGTATATTGGCTCAGGTGTTGCATCAGTAGCAGCCGGAATAAAACTGGTTGGATCAGACGGCCTTTCGAATATGTTTCTTTTTGCAAGTACAGCGTGTTTTGCAGCGCATATAACTCTTATTGGTATTGCAAAATGTAGTGCTAGAGAAAATACAGAAAGAGAAGGACAGCTTTCCGCTTTGGCTAACGAGGTAGGATTTAAAATAGTACCATTAGAAACTCATGTAACTGATGATGGCGCGCATTAGTGATATAAATAAAACTTTATTGATTATTAACATATATTTAATATCAAAGCATTAATATATAATTATCATGTATTAATACTTGGTTTTCATATGTGTTCAAAATTTATTCTTTTATTTCTGTCTATTGGTTTTTCAAACTACGTGATTTGCTCTGATACGGCAGCAGGCATTGTATTGGGGGTTGACGACGATATAGAGGCAGCAATAGGTAGGCGACGCGAGCCATCAAGTCTTAATACTGAGGGAGTAGATACAATTAGTTCTCATGATTCTAGTGTGATAGCGCACAGAACTGGAATACGAGAACAAGTAGTAACAGATGTTCACAATTTACTTAGCGCTGATTATGGAATAAATGTGACAGATGTAGTAAATATGCGTTGGTTTTTCAGAAAAGCATCGCATATAAGTGAAGCATTTGGAAATGTACTTTTGTATGTTGGATCAGGAGCGTCAGCAATGGCTTCAGGTGTGAAGCTTGTTGAGGGTTCAGATAACCTTATGAATATTCTATTGTTCGGAAGTACAGCATGTTTTGCTGCCCATATAACTTTTATTGGCATTGCAAAATGTAGTGCTAGGGAAGAAGAAGAAAGAGAAAATCATCTTGCAAACTTAGCTCATGAGGTGAATTTTACAGTCGTTCCATTGGTTCCAACTGTAAACGACGATGGTCCAGTAGCAAGAAATTTTCTTCCCGATGATCAACGTAACTGAGCCTCAATCTTGATTGCAGTTTGAACGATAGATTCATGAATTTGGGTGAGGGATTCTTCATCCAAAGTTTTTTGTGTTGGTTGCAGTGTTACAGAGACCGCTAGAGATTTTTTACCTTGTTCCACATGTTGGCCCTGATAATAATCAAAAACATCAACTTGAACGATAAGATCGTGAGCTTTTTCAACGGCTTTAACAAGTTTTTGAGCTGGAATTGATGCGTCCAGCACAAATGCAAAATCACGAC
>CAMDPB010000008.1 GCA_945903885.1 Candidatus Finniella inopinata | reverse complement strand
GTGATAGATGAACAAAAACAGCTAACTCATTTTTTTCATTTTCAAATGCGATCTACATTCTGGATGTTAAAACACGGGGCTGATCACAGAATTTTACAAGAACAATCAGTAATCGACATTATCCAAACTATATTAAGAGAAAATGGCGTATCTGATTTTGAGATAAAAGCCAGTGGAGGCACAAGCGTACGCGAATATTGTGTGCAATATGGTGAAAATCACTTTGATTTTGTTTCAAGATTACTTGAAGAAGAAAGGATTGGATATTATTTTACTCACACTGATTCAAATCATACGATGGTTTTATTTGATCAAAATTCAAGCTTTACGCACATTGTCCAGGGTTCATTAGCATTTTTAAATGTGGATGCTGACGGCGCATTCATTGATCGTGTTTTTGCTTTTGGTAAAAAGTCTCAAGTGGCCGCTAAAGCTTATAAGACAATTGATTACAATTATAATACACCCCATACGCAATTGCTAAATAGCAGCTCTGGACAAGGATTTGGAAAAGAAATTTATGAATATCCAGGATTATTTCAAAAATCAAGTGATGGGCATAAATTAGCTGATCAACGTATGGAAGAAATTGAATGGTTTACAAAACGTGTTTATGGCAAAACAACTTGCCCAAGCATAGCACCTGGCTATACATTTACGCTGAAAGAGCACCCTATCAAAGAGTATAACAAGGAATATGTCATTTCTTATGTGCGCCATGAAATTATTTCTCAAGCAGATGATCAATCAACAGAAGGGCGAGAATCTAATCTTCTAACTTATACAAACAGTTTTGAAGGTTTTTTAAAAACGATTCACTATCGCCCTTACCGTAAAACGCTTAAGCCTCGTATCTATGGTTCTCAGACAGCCTTTGTTACAGGTGCAGGGACAGAAGTATACGGCGATTCTATGGCACGCATCAAAGTTAAATTTCATTGGGATTTACGTAACCCTGACGATGAAACAAGTTCTTTATGGATTAGGGTAAGTCAATCATTGAGTGGAGCTGCTTGGGGGGCTTTATATATGCCACGAATTGGCATGGAAGTGGTTGTAGCCTTTATTGATGGAGATCCAGACAGACCATTAGTTACAGGGTGTGTATATAACCAAGCATTTATGCCGCCATATTCCCCTCAAAATACACCTCACTACATGACCCTAAAGAGTAAAACGTTTAATGATGATTCCGGCTATAATGAGCTGCGTTTTAGTGATGATCCCGGAAAAGAAGAAGTATACCTGCACGGCCAATACGATATGAATACTGTAATTGAGCATAGCAGAAATGAGGATATAAATACTGGGGACGATACGCTAACCATCCACGAAGGTGATAAAATGATTCACCAAGAAGGAAAAGGAACAATGCATTTAACCCTTATCGACAAAGGTGATAAAACAACAAATCTTAAAAAAGGGAATTTAGTTATTGATGTTAATGGCACGATTTTAATTAAAGCGACCAAAGACATTACGATACAAACACCTAAAAATATTATAATGAAAGCCGGACAGAATATTATGATGCAGGCAGGAAAAAATATTATGTTGAAAGCCGGGATGAATATACAGTCAAAAGCAGGCATGAACATTCAGTCCAAGGCAGGCATGAATGTACAGTCAAAAGCAGGCATGAATATACAAGAAAAGGCTGGAATGAACATACAAGAAAAAGCAGGCATGATGGTTCAATCAAAAGCCGGAATGATGATTCAGATGAAATCTGGTTTAGCTTTTCAAGCACAAGCAGGAGCTATGATGGAATTAAAAAGCGGTGCATTAATAAAAGCTGAAGGTGGTGCAATGGGCATGTTCAAAGGTGCAATTACGAAATTAGGAAATTAGACATGGTCTTTGATAGTCATCAATTTGCAGGAACAGATCAAAAAACGATAAACCAAGAAAAAACTGAAGAAGAATTACAACAAGTAACTGAAAATAAAAAAGATGCTGAAACGTTAGTTCATCATTCTCAAGACACTTTTAAAAAACCATATAACATCAAAGATTTTGCAAAATATTCAGCTAGTCAGAATGCAAGTATTGATGATAAAAGCGAAAAGTCTTCTGATAGCTCGCCGGGTTACGAACATTGCGCCCAAGAAAATGAAGAGGCAATCAGATCTTTTGAGGAAGAAAGTCAGCGTGATGAGGAAGAAGACGCTCAAAATGATAACGATAACGATTCTGAAGAAGATAATCCTAAAGAAGACCTTAAGGCCCCTACTCATGAGGTAAAAATTCAGAAGATAGGCGACAAGACTATACATGCTGAGTTTTCAAGAGGTTTAAAACAGGGACTAACATCAATTAAAACAAAAGAAGGTCATTATGAAATGCAAGCATATTATGTAAAAGATAAGCTTGACGGTCCTACGACGTATTATTACCCAGATGGAAAAATTGAACGCGAAATAAATTTTCAACAGGGGAAAATGCATGGTTTGATGAAGTCTTTTCATGAAGATGGAAAAACAGCAATGGAAATTGAATATGAGCATGGAGCAATGCATGGCATGTCAAAAATTTATGACGAATTTGGAAATAACCAAATTTTTTCCACTTACAAAAAAGGTAAACTTCACGGAGAAATGATTGTTTTTTCCAATGGAAAACCTTATTTAAAAAAAGTCTATAATGAAGGACGTGAAACACACCAACAGCATGATCCGGAAGCAGCACACAGTTGTTAAGTTTTATTTTGTTGCTTATAATAAAAGTCAAAAGTATATCTGGAAGATTTAGATGGAAGAACCTGGCTATGCCGTCGACGCACTAGTGTTAAGTAAAGCAAAGCGCGAAAAGTTAAAAACTGAAGCAAAAAGTCTTACAAAATTTATTATAGGTTTTTTAGTTTTTAGCACTTTATTTTTTAAGCCTTTCAATATTCCAACTGGGTCAATGATTCCGAATTTATTGGTTGGAGATTTTTTAGTCGTGAATAAATTCGCTTATGGATATACACGATACAGTTTGCCGTTTGGCGCGGATATTCCTTGGTTTAAAGGACGAGTATTACCAGAGAACCCTAAAATGGGTGACATTGGTGTGTTTCATAACCCAAAAGATTCTGAACCATTTTCTATTCTAGGAATTAAGCTTTGGGATTCAGCAAAAGATTATGTCAAACGAATTATCGGTTTACCGGGTGACCGCATTCAAATGAAAAAAGGACGCTTGTGGATTAATGGTAAAGAATGTCCCATCCAGCGAATAGAAGATTTTCCTTACCTTGACCATCATTCAGGAAAGACCGTGATGGTTCCAAGATATATAGAAACTTTACCTAATGGCGTAAAACATACTTTCATAAAATACATTCCATTTGGCGAAGCCCCACCCTTCAGACATGACCCAGAGCACAGCACAGACGATACCCCGGAACATATTGTTCCAGAGAATCAGTTTATGATTATTGGTGATAACCGTGATGGATCGCTTGATAGCAGATACATGAACGATAAAGTAAGTTTTATCTCTAATGATCACCTTATGGGTAAAGTTGCTTTTGTATTTTTTTCAACATCAGCAAAGTGGTATGAAGTTTGGAAATGGTTCACCAGCGTAAGGATTGAGCGCGTAATGACCATCCCGCAATGATGATAAATACAAACTAAAGTATTCATTTAAAAAAGAAAAAGGCTCTTTAAAGAGCCTTTTTCTTTTTTCAGGAGAAACTATTTACTTCTTTTTTTTATCTAAAAATTTCAAAGAGCCACTATGAGTGGTATGCTTGTCCCAGTCTTTTCCTGTAAAATGTTCGCGGATGGGAGCGGTTGTTTTTTTACCCACATTCTCATAATTTTCTTTAATCCAATTGGTAGCAGCTTTACGACCTCTTTCAAAAAGATGCGCAAAAAATTCTGCTTCTGTGTTAAGTTTGCTTCCCCAACCAAGTTCTTGGAAAGTTGATTCATCTTCGATAAGGTGTAAATGCACACGCTTCATACGTCCTTCAGGAATGATTCCTTCATCTTGTAATTGACTAACCAAATGCATCGCTCTGATTTCTCGAACAACTGAAGCGTTATTTGTAATTTCATTTAAACGGTCACCAATTTCACGAGCGCTTGATGGCAACTTGTTTCTAACGGTTGGATTTAATTGAATTAAAATAATATCAGAAGTTTCGCAATCATAAATCAATGGGAACATGACAGGGTTTCCAATAAACCCACCATCCCAATAGTATTCGCCATCTACCAATACAGCACTATGAATTGTTGGTAAGCATGCCGTTGCAAGTAAGCATTCAACTTTTAATTCTTCAGTTTTAAATACAGTCAATTTACCTGTAAAAACGTGAGTAGCACATAGGAATACTTTGCAAACATCTTGAGTGCGCAAAAGTTCAAAATCAAAAGTTTTATTAATAACATCACGCAACGGATCTTTTTTCATTGGATTAAGTTCATCTGGTGAATGCATACGGCTTAAAAATTCAAACATGACAAACCCTGGAGAATTATACATTGTCCAGTTGTTCATTTTTTTATCAATGGGGCCACGATTATTAATTGAACTATTTTTTCCGCTTTCACAAACTCCGTCCCAAAATAATTCCAAGGTAGCACGTGCTTCTTGATTACCACCCTTAGCTAAACCTTGAGCGACAGCCACTGCATTCATACCGCCTGCTGAGGTTCCTGTTAGACCTTCAATTTCAAAACGGCCATCTTCAAGTATTTTATCCAATACGCCCCAGGTAAAAGCACCATGAGAACCACCTCCTTGACAGGCAATAGCTACTCGTTTTTTTTCTTTGCTTGCCATACTTTGACCTTCCATAAATGTAAAAAATTCTCTATCTATAGTGTTATCCTAATACAAATAGGTTTAATAAAGAGTTAATTTGGAAGGTATTTATGATGATTGTAGCAATTGAAACAAGTTGTGATGAAACATCTATTGCCGTCGTTCAAGATAAAATTATACCTGATAGAATATTGAGCTTAGTCACTCGCAGCCAAATAAATGAACATCAAGCTTATGGAGGGGTTGTTCCTGAACTTGCAGCACGAGCACATCTAAGCAATATAAAACCCATTATGGATCAGGCACTCAGCCTTGCTGGGATTCACCTAAATGCGATCGATGCAATTGCAGTCACTGCTGGACCTGGGCTTATTGGTGGAGTTTTGGTGGGCGTAATGCTTGCAAAATCGCTTAGTCTTTCATTGAATAAGCCCATGTATGCCACCAATCATTTAGAAGGTCATGCTCTAACTGCTCGATTAAGTCACAATGCCTCCTACCCTTATCTTTTATTATTAACTTCAGGAGGGCACTGCATGTTTGTTGAAGTGCTCGGCTTTCGTCAGTATGTTCTTTTGGGACAAACGCTAGACGATGCCGCTGGTGAATGTTTTGACAAAATTGCCAAGCTCTTGAATTTTAATTTTCCAGGCGGCCCTGCATTAGAGCAAAAAGCTATACATGGAGACCCCAAGCGTTTTATTTTCCCAAAACCCTTAGAGCACATCATTCAACCCAATTTTTCTTTCTCAGGGCTTAAAACTGCAGTTAAGCAAACCATTGAAAAAAATATTATTGATGAGCAAACAGCTTGCGATATTGCAGCAAGCTTTCAATATACTGTTGGTGAAATTTTTAAAGAGCGATTACTTAAAGCTTTAAATTATAGTCACCATAAAGTGGAGCGTCTAGTTATGGCAGGTGGTGTCGCTGCTAATCAATATTTAAGAGGTCAACTGCATTCCCTATGCGCTGAAAAAACAATTGAAGCCATTTTTCCACCAATGAATTTATGCACGGATAATGCAGCTATGATTGGATGGGCAGCTATTGAGGCTATCAACAACGGCGTGCTACCATCAACAGATGACTTTCAGCCAAAACCAAGATGGCCCTTAGAACATCTAAGCTTGTAGATCTGCGCTTTTTAAGCCTTTGCTTAATGAGCGTTTTGACAGGCATGGAAATGGATGTATTCACTCCCAGTTTTCCAGAAATCATGGAAACATTTTCTATTAGCATTGAACAAGCACAACTAACCTTAAGTTTAAATTTTGTAGCATACGCCCTAAGCACTTTGTGGGTTGGGCCATTAGCAGAACGCTTTAGCAGCAAAAATATATCTTTGTTATCTCTTTGTATTTTCATTATTGGAAGTGTTTTTTGCTATATCGCACCGACTTTTGAAACCTTGCTGATAGGACGCGTATTGCAGGGTTTAGGTATGAGCGGACCGAACGTATTGAGTTATTCAATCGTTTATGAGTTTTACCCAAAATCCCGAGAAAGCTACATGGGAATGTTAAACGGTATTAGTGGCATTACCATGGGAGCAGCACCTGTTTTAGGTAGCTATTTGAACTTGTGGTTTGGATGGCGATCAAACTTTTTAGCATTGCTTATTTTGTCACTTACCTGCTTTGTTTTGAGCATGAAGTATCTTCCAACGCGAAATGCCCCCCATAAAGTTAAACCGAGTTTAGGGCTAAAAACCTACATACCCTTATTTAAATCAAAAGACTTTTTATGGCCTGCTGCCGCAATATTGAGCATTTCTGTATGCTATTTTATATTTGTGGGGCTTGCTCCAATTTTTTACCGGGAAGATTTGGGTGTTTCCTTAGAACACTTTGGCATGTATCAGGGTGCACTTGCATCGTCATTTGGTATTATTAGTTTTTGCAGCGGCATGTTGTATAAGCGATTTGGTAAACAGCAGTGCTTTAAAGTAAGCATTAAGCTATATGTTCTGTTCGGACTAATAGCTGGTCTTTACGGTTTCATTTTGCCAACAAACCCATTTGTTCTTACTATCATTCTAATTGGGTCTAGCATGGCATGCGCCATACCTATTAACATGTGTTACCCTATAGCCATGGGAGCAGTGCGTGGCGCGGCAGCAAGCGCTTCGGGAATGTTAGTTGCGTTGCGCCTAGTGTTTAGCGCTGCAGGATTACAAGTTATTGCACATTTTTATGACCATACCTACACACCCCTAGCCCTAATGATAGGTGCTGAAGCTTTTTTTGCTTGGATGATTGCACAGAAAATTTTGATTAAAAATGGAAAAGTTTAAGCAAGCCTGTATGAATGAAGTGCTTAATTAAGCCTCAAACCAAGTGTAATCCATCTATCTAAAATTCTGACAAGTCCGTTTAAAATCCTATTTTTTCTACCGGGCACGCAACCTCCGGCACCATAACGGCTTGTAGGAACTAGACCACCTGCATAAAGATTTTCATAAAATTGACTATAAAAAAGAATTTCTTCATGATGACGCTCATTATAATGTCCTGTCATAAAACGAGCTCCATCAACTAATATTGAGCCTTCAAAAAACATGGAAAGCATTTCTAGCCATTCAGCTTCTGTAATGTTATCATCGCTCACATGTGATCCAAGTGCACCTGCAAAACCACAACCACTTTCTGCCGGATATCCATTTAAGACCCAATTTATATTTTGCATAATAACGTCCTTTGTAAGATTAGTTTCTTGGGCATTGTGACTTCGATATTCCACAGTAAATTCACTACCTAGACTATCAAGACGTTGTTGAATAGCTTCAGTTAGCTGTTCTTTCGAGCGATTTGTATATCGTAGATATTTACGCCCTAACTCTAGAATATGTCGCACATTTTTTTTTCTCATTGCATCAAGGTTGTGTACATTCTGAGAACCATAACCACGTGTTACCAGATCATGAGCAAAGTCATCACTACACTTAGTAACCATTACACTATCTTCACTGAATTCTGGGTTAGCAAGCACATTGGATTGCCACGCAGTTATTGGTGAAGCATCATGACCAAATACAACAAGTTCACTACCTACATTCATAATACGAGAGAATTCAGGCGGAATATTTTCAAAATTTTGAAGCAACAATAGAAGAAATACAGGCATTACTTTTGAGGCTTCTATATCAAATCCTGGATTTTCCGACGATACTCTAGCACGATCTTCCGGGGATATGTTCTTTATAAGGCCATATGATTCATAAACATCAACAAGTCTAATAGACTTATAATTTAGGTCATTGTGCCAATCCACACGATATTTTCTTATGATATCATCTGCAGTGTGTAATAATTCACCAGCATCAGGAGTAAGTACCCAAGTATGTGGCAAACCATCTGTTTTCCAGATATCGGAATCTCCACTTTCAACGATTTTTACAAGATCTACATTTGGAGTCAAAAAGCCAGGAACATTTGATGGTTCTTCCATCTCAACGGCCTCAACCAGGCGAACATTTACACCAGGCATACGAGCAAATTGCATTATACCTAAAGGCGTTAACTGAGATGCTTTAGATGCGATATACCGTCCTGTAATGGCAGCATCTTTTAATAAGTCATGATAGGATCCTTCTAAAACAGTCCTACCAGCTTTAATACTTCTTGTTGTATACCGAACACCACTGCGTGAGCCATCCCACAAATTATCCACTTTATCATCAGTAGCTAATGCAATATCAATACTAGTCGATTGCATACACGCGCTTTCTTTACTTGTTGGTGCACGATTTTGCCAACCAAAACCTTTCGCCTCGTTTAAAATATCTCGTGCTATAAGTGCATATTTCCTTTTATCAGCAGTAGAAACCTGAGCATCTCTAGATTTTTGCGATGCCCACTTTGCCATGGCCAGTGAAAGAGGAAAATTCCCCTGAGTGTAATTCTCCTGCATTTTTTGCTGAACAAAATTAATTTCAGTCCTATTTCGAGCAAGTTCTGCTTTAACTTCTTCGTCCCTTGCATCAGCAAAGACACAAGAACCACATAGTAAAACAAAAAGCGCCACTAAAAATTTCATAAACATAAATTTTAAACGTAAAAAACCATATAATACTTCATTCTAATAGCATTTAGTTAATATTATGTAAATATATTTCTCGCTTATAAGCATAATTCCACCTAAACAAATCATCTCTAATTTTAATTAAAATTTAACTTTTGGCCTCAATACTTAAGAATGATTTCTCATTTAGTAAGGTCCAGTCAATGCAAACAAAAAATTATTTGTGCAGTATACTTGTAACTATGGGTGTTATATGGTCTGCAGAACTTGCAGAAACGACTATCACGCTTCACCCTGAAGTTGAAGAACTTCTGGCAAGAACAACTGAATTTTCTGGAAAAGGCTATACTGACGAATCTGATAGCATGGCCAGACAAAACACAACTGAATTGCTTACCCCGTTAGCAGATAGAATTGCTACACCGGCCGAAGCTAAAGCAATGGTTGATGTGCATTTAAGGGCTGAACTTTATTACGCTTTTAATACTCAGTGGGGAACTGGAAAAACCAGAGATCATCGCATTGTTTACGATTTTCTAAGTCAACTTAACAAAGAAACTGTTAGAAATGCCAACCAGAAAGAGCATTTAACCACCTTCACTGTACTATCATTGGCTGCGCAGGAATATTTTTGGAATGAAAAAACAACCGTTAGTGATTTAAGAAACCGCGTTAAACGAGAACTTAGATATGGGCTTTTCAAACAAACTGGACATAAACTTGATATTTCCAACATTGCATACCTTGATGATACAAACTTAGATCGCATCATTACGAAATGGGTTGATGGTACCTTAACTGGAAAATTAAGAACGTTAATGGAAGAATTTAGAGGAAAAAGTTTAGGAACAACTTACGTAGCGCTATTAGACCACTTGCAGTCTACGATTGATGGAGTACCTACAACAGAATTATCCCTTGACCTTACGGCAGAAAGAATTGCTCCGTTTGGGCTTGCAGTAAAATTAGACCTTAAACCTACCCCTTCATTTGGAGACGGTATGTGCGGAGAGCATAGTTTTTTCATCCCAACTGATGGTGCATTAGACGGTATTCAAGAAGGGAATGGTCGGTATAAAATTCACCGCGCTATTCTAGATAATTCAACCGATGATGAGACCAAACGATTATATTTGATAGCTAGCCAACATATGGATGGGGCTAGTTTTGTTTCATTCATAGAAAAGAAAATAGAAGAACTTCGTCCCGTAAATTCTACGCAAGCTGATGAATTACAAGAAAAATTAGACACTTATCAGCGGTTTATCCTGGATAAACAAACAGAAAATGAAGAACGTGTGGCGCAGTCAAAAAGAGCATTAGTAACTCATGTTACCCAGCTACACAAATTAGAACTTTGCTTCGGCATTTTCAATGCTGCACTAAACAATCCAGCACAACTAGAAATATGTTCTTTTGCACCAAATTTTAGAAACATCATAGAAGAAATGATGCTACTACGAACAGCTAATGCTGAACTAAACAGGCTTTTAACAGCAATAGATGCGGATATACTTAGACTGGATGCTGAAGCAAAAAATGCAGGAGAAATTGCAACATTAGCTGCAAACACAGAACGTGCTAAAGCTGAAAAAGTTTTTAAATTAGCCCAAACCGATTTTGAACAATTCCGAAAAGATAATATGGATTTGATTAAAGAGTTTAATGCGTTGCTTATGAAACAACAACAATTAACAAATCTTATTAAAAATCCCTCAGTAGCTCCTGATGCTTTGGAAACAATAAAAACTGCTTTGGAAAACACTAATACGAAAATCGCTGATTTTGAATCAAGAAATCAACAACTTATCAATGACAGTAAACAAAAACATACAGCAATCTTGAGTGCTCAAAAAAACTACCACGCCATTGCAGAAAATCGCGCAGCAAAAGAAAAAGTACTGGCTGAAAAATATATTTTAATTAGCAATACTTTAAAAGAATTTATCAGCTTGAATATGCTTCCCGACAGAAGCCCTAATGGTTTTTCTGTAGATAGCCTTTGTTCTGGTGAAAACCCACGTTACGCTAATTTTATTAATGGAGTGTGCCAGGAAATATGCACAATCGTGGGTGATACCGAAACAACAATGATCATCAGGGAAATCTGGGATGAGCTCGCGGGTGAAAAAGAAGTACTTACCAAACAAATGGAACAACAGCTACTTTCACAACGTTTAGAGATAGCAGCATCATTACCTGCTCTCCCGACAGAGCTTTCTCCAAATTCTTTGATGATAGAAATGGAAAAACTAGCACTTAGAGAAGGTGAGCTAGATGGTTGGCTACCTTGTGATGCAAGTTATACCCAACTATGGGCGATACTTAATAATTTGAACGTCTTTGTTTTTTCAGGCGGAGAAGCACATGGTAGAACCCCACTTGACGTCATGACCCGTCTTAAAGATAGGCCATATGATAGTGTAACAATGCCATACCCAGCAGAAACAACTGGAAAACGCCTAGCTACCGTTATTTTAACATCGCCAACAGCTAAAAATATATTTTTAGATAAATCACCTGCACACTACGACAAATTCATATTGCCAGATGACTACGCTGCTATAGCGCGAGAGATTCGTCATGTGGCCTGGACAAAGCTTGCAGATAAATACGCGCCATATCCTTAAAACAAAAGTGCTATTGTCTAACGCCCAATATTCGCCTTACCATTGTCATAGAGAATTAAATTCAAGACTCTATGGCAAAGGTAGACGATAGCCTAGTTCGCTATTATCAAGAAGAACTCAACTACTTGCGCTTAAGTGGCCAAGAGTTCTCAAAGCAATACCCAAAAATTGCACGTCGGCTTGAGTTAACAGACGATGAATCACCTGACCCGCATGTGGAGCGGTTGCTTGAATCATTCGCATTTTTAACAGCACGACTTAGCCGCGCTATTGATGATCGTTTTCCTCAAACAGCCCATGCCTTATTAAGTGTATTGTATCCCCATTTGATTAATCCCGTTCCCGCTATGGCTATTGCAAAACTGCAGGTTGATGTCAATCAAACGCCTCCTGACAAAGGACATTTTTTACCAAAGGGCACAAAGCTTTTGGCGCGCTCCGTTGAAGATGTTCAGTGCCGATTTCGCACCGTTTATGACATGCACCTTTGGCCTATTAGCATTGAATCAGTTGATCTAGTTTCAAAAGATGCGTTTACTTTTGCATCACCCCCGCAAAATCACTGGTTTTTAAAAATCACGTTAGCATCAAAAACGGCACCGTTTTCTGCCATGGCGTTAGATGATGTATTGGCGCATGTAAGTTGCAATTGGGTAAAAGCAAACCTTTTGCATGAAGCATTATTCAGCGAATACACAGACCAAGTGTATGTTACTACCGATGAACAAACACCCGCTGTTGGTGGCTGTGATTTAGAAACCGTAGGGTATAAACGAGAAGAGCTCGCTTTACCAGTTCCAGATTATAGCTTGCATCACTACGCACTGTTTCAAGAGTATTTTCATTTTCGTGAAAAATTTCTATTTTTTCGAATTACCGCATTACAAGCAGCAATTGCGAAATTAGCGCCAAAGAACCAAATACATATTTTAATCCCTTTGAAAGATGCATCTGTGTTTCAGCAAAGTGGTGTTGATGCATCGTGCTTTTCACTGAACTGCGTGCCTATTATTAATTTGTTCGACAGACCTTCTGACCCCATACGTATTCACCACAGGCACTTGCGGTATAGACTTAACCCCGACATACGTCGAGAA
>CAMDPB010000007.1 GCA_945903885.1 Candidatus Finniella inopinata | reverse complement strand
GTTGCAGTGCTTTTAATGTCCATAAATCTCTAGCTCCAATAGGAGCCCATTTTTTCAAATATTCAATGCCCACTTGTGAAAAAGCATAAGGCAAAAAAGAGTCGGTGAAATGCATTGATATCATCAATGGATGAATCTGATCAGAAGGTGGCCAGCTTTTCTCAGATGGAGAAAATCCAAAAAACCAATTTTCTTTTGTGTGCATAAACCATCCATTCATAACAGTTTTGACTAATGAATCACCTGAATAATCAGCAATCAAATCTCTTTCTACGCCAATAGCACTTTCAGGTAAAAATTGGTGAGCAGCTAATCCTTGAATATCATCTCCTATGTTAAAAGTTCTGTACGATAAGTAGCCAAAGTTTGTACTTACTGTTGCAGGTGCAATCACTGAAGCTGAAACCAAACTAGTACTACTTTTTGCGTCTTGATCTGTGATTGCCGCTGCAGAAACAACTCCAGAAACACTTGCATGCTCATCAATAATTTCTTCTGCACCAACCACTGGTGGAAGTTCCGCAGCCCATCCGCAAGTAAGTAATGAAAGTGACGCCATTAAATATTTCATATCATTAAACATAAAAAAAATCCTTAATTTAAGTTAAAGAATCTTAATAATAAAATAAAATTGCTTAATGATGGGTTGATTGTGAAATATTTTGTAGCACACGACGTTGGTTTTACTGATCTGGTCTCTTCATGGTGTTTGCCGCATTATTACTGCCAACGAATCTTTCTCTCTACTGCCACGGGAAGAACCAAATTCAAAAGTGTATGCATCTTTCAAACACGAACCAAAAATACCGGCGATTGTTGAAATAATTCCAACGGCTTCACCGGGCAGTTTTCCAGCATAGCTGGTTAGCGTCCATAAACAAGTAACCAACCCAACCGCGGCACTTAGCACCATAACATCGGCCCGCACATTGCGCCGCCCTGCTTGGGCAATGGCAATGTCGCGTTCCCTAGCACTTTGCCTATCTGCCATTAATTTCAATTCAAGCTCGGCTTCAATTTTAATTACTTCTTTTTGAAATTCCGCAATCAACAATGAATTTTCAGCCAACGCTTTTGATGCCTCCACCGGGTCAGCATGACCTGTTACGTGTTTTGCAATATCTACAACCTGATGCGCCACAGATTCTGCATTATCACCGCCCATCCACCGGGCAATAACTGGGGCAAATTCGGCCAGCCCCAAAGCCGCTGCAATTAATGGAAATGCCATGTTTCCCCTTACAGTTTATAAAAAATATGATGACCAATAGTAACAGTGGGGTTTTTACTTACGGCCCAATAAGGTGGGGCAATGTTCGTGCTGTGGTAATGATTCGCGCCCTTAGTGCAATCAATAGTGTTATCAAACAATACTCGAGTAGCTGCCAGAAAGCACGCCCTATACACCTTGTCCTCAAAGCTTGTTTCCAAAAGTGATTTTCTATTTGGGTCATTCAAATTCCAGCAGGAAAACTGCCATGGCTGCATGCAAACTTTATGAATATATGGGCTGAATTGCAGCATCTTTGCGCGGTTCTTAATTACCCAGCCAACGGCTTGTAAGCTTTGCATTCCACCTTCAGGATTATTCAGTTCGCCTCTGGCTTCTCCATAAATTGTGCGTGCCAAAATGTCTAAATCCCGTTCATGAATTTTAAGCATCAGTTCGTCCTCCATCAAAAATTAAAGTCCAAAATTTTGATTCAAAAGTTTCACCGCTAGTGTGCAAAATTTGGCAGGCATAAAGTGCTTGGTTGAAATTCACCCAAGTCCCCCTTTGGTACGTTGTATCTTTCTTCCATTCTCCTTTTAAAAGTGGTTGAAATTTCGGCAGTATAACGTGCGAAATCACCTCACCATCTACTTTAAAAACTAGCATATCTTCTTGTTGTTCAACTGCAATTACAGGAGTGTTAGGGTGATCTTCCAATGTGCTTAACCGTTGTTCAAGTTCACGGAAATTCGTATCAATTTCTAAAATGCTTAGGGGCGCACCCTTTTCAAGTCGGTAGGTAATCATAGGTCGTTCCTTTCACATAAAATGTCCATGAAATTTGAGTCGTCAGTAAATTCAATGTGGCAGCTAGAAAAACAAAATTGTATGCCTTGCTGTTCTATAACCCATGAAAATTTACCGGTGTTAAGTGCGCTAATTAAAGAAATTTCATTTGCAGGTGGTGGTTCAAATACAACCTCAGCTCCATCTACCAGATGCTTTTTCCATGTACTTAAACTGTTTACAAAAATGTCATTTTCATCAAAAGCCACTTGGGCAAAAAGCTGTTCAATTTCTAAAAATTTTCCTACGCGCCCACCGCATGGCCATAAATGAATGCCTGTGTTATTCCCATATAAGGTAGGGGCCACAGCAAAGCGATGTTCATAAATTTTCTGCTCTTTTGATAGCGCCCAGCACTTATCAATTTCATAGTCTTTTTGAGCATATAAAATTTGAGATCCTTCTAGTTTGACCGATGCACAGCGACCATCACCAGGCCAAACAAAACTATTTGTCCCACGAAACACAGGCGTATCAGCGCATAACTCAAAATGAACCTTTACTCTAATCCATAAGTGCTTTGGTGGCATGGGAACATCTTCAAATACAGGTGTTATTAAATCAAAGGCGCCAATTGAAAAATGCCCCATATCAGAATTGACATTAACAGGCGTTACTACCATCGCCTGGTTGAACGAATCTTGCCCTAATATTTTCGAACGAAACATAACGTTTTCCTTTTGTTGTTACTGATTAAAAAAAATTGATGATTGATGATTGATGATTGATGTTTGGTGAGATTTACAAGCTCAAACTCTTTTATTGTAATGTTAATTTATTTTTAAATAAAAAATAACTATTTTTTAATATAATTTACTTATAACTGTAATTATTGGCACCGCCAATATTCTGTAAAAATTTATTTAAAAAGGAACGAAATAATGAAAAATATTCAAAAATTTACATTGGGTTTGCTTGCAGTTATTGCAACTTCAACTTCAACTTTTGCTTCAAACTTAATCATGCAAGTTGATAACTCAGACATTGCAACTAACAGTGGTGTTATTACTGGAACAGCACGAAAAATAGGTGCAGGTACTCTTGTTATGTCTGGTGCTAACGCTACTAGCTTAACTAATCTAGCAATTAACAATGGTAGGGTTCAGTATGCAGCAACTGGTAACGTTGGTGCAAAAGTTACTATGGATACTGCCGGACTCTCTACTGTCATACCTGCCTTAGAAATTTTGATGGGTTCAGCAACTGTATCAGGTGGCGTTGCATCTATTGCATCTAAAAGTGTAGTGGTGCCTCCACTTGCAATGACTAGTGCTGCACAACTTCAAATTGACGCTAACGTTGCAGGCACTCTATCAACTTTCAGTCCTGGAAGTTCCTCTGCTCCTGCTGTTAGTGCACTATCTTTAGTTGCTCAAACTAGTGCGGCTGCTTTAGCAGCCCCGGCTGTTGCTGCTCTTGCTGCTACGTCTGTTGCGCCATTTACATGCACTGCTATTGCTGCTTCAAACTTGGGCACTTCAGCTGATGGTGGTGTTCTTGCCGTGCCAATGAATGTAGGTTCTGGTGTTAATTTACAAGTTGCAAGCGGTGGTAAATTGCCTAATGCACAGGTTGATGTAACCGGTCAGTTAGAAATACAAACTGCAACGGCAAACCAATGCCCAGGTAATGTAGTAATTAAAAATGCCGGCGTTCTTAACGTGGCGCCAAGCATAGCAGTTCCCGCTGATGGTGCTGCAACTTCTTCTGATCTTTTCGGTACATTGAACTTTAATTCAGGCTCAACATTGAGACTAGGAAATGGCGCAAGCTGGGCACGTAACATTACTGTTGCTACTGCTTTGTAATATTTGACTAAGTTTGGTTAGTCCCGCGGTCTAGGCCGTGGGATCAACACAAGTTGTGAAAGTCAACAACCTAAATACTCCGTCATCCAGAGCCCTCGTTAGAGGGCGTCGGGATCCAGTGAATATTATCAAGTTTATTTAAATAAAAATATATTAAATAATTTATTTATATATAAACTATATTTAACTAAACTTTAATACATGTTCTTGTAGTATAAAATTTGCAACCAACACATTTTATTACAAGGAAATACTCATGAAAAAAAATACTATATTTAAATACTGCGCATCCCTTGCTGTGGGGTTGGCGTTGTCTTCTAACCTTTGTGCTAGCTACGATGTGACAACCGTTGCAGGGCTTGCAGGCAGCTTTGCTCATACCGACGGAGTTGGAACAGCGGCGCGGTTCAAAAGTCCAGGCATGATGTCAATTAATCTTTCAACAGGTGACTTGTATGAACCAGACTCAGATAACAATGTCAGAAAAATTACAACAGGTGGTGGAACGTATACGGCGTCTACTTTGTTTAATTACAGTATTGGTTCAACACCCGTGCAAGCTGTTTGCTCATACATAACAAGCGCCGGTGTATCGAGCATAATAACTGCTGACAATTATAGCAATCTATATCAATGGATACAGTCAGGCGGAACATATGTTTCTAATGCATCACTGAATGCAGTATCTTCTCCTGCTTACGATGGATACGGTCTAGTCGTTGATAGTAGCAATAATATTTTTATGGCAGATGGTCAATCAAACAGAATTTTTAAAATTTTACCAGATGGTTCGTATTCTATTTTTGCAGGAACTGCTTTTTCTCCAGGTTCTGCAGATGGCACAGGAGCTGCAGCTAGGTTCAATGGTATTAGCGGTATTACTATTGATAGCTCTAACAATCTTTATGCGTCAGATACTACTAACAATACAATTCGCAAAATTACTCCCGCAGGTGTTGTAACCACCATTGCCGGAACTGCTGGAACATCTGGTTCTATTGATGCCGTAGGAACCGCAGCACGCTTTAATAGCCCTTGGGATATTGATATTGATAAGGCAGGCAATCTTTACGTGGCAGACCGCGGTAACAACATTATTAGAAAACTTACTAACAGTAGTGGAACCTATACTGTATCAACTATTGCAGGTACTGCAGGATCATCTGGCTCTACTGATGGATTAGGTTCAGCAGCACGATTTAATGCCCCTACTGGTCTCGTTGTTGATGCATTCGGGTATGTGTTTGTAACAGATACTAGTAATAATACCATTCGTAGGCTCATCCCACCTTCTATGAGCGTAGAAGTGAATGGTACAGATAGTGGTACTGTGTCTGGTTCATTAGCTATTACTGCTCATAAAACAGGTAATGGTACTGCTGTACTATCGGGCGATAATTCTTCTTTATTGAACTTATCAGTAGATGCAGGACTTGTTAAAGTTGCCGCCACTAACAACATGGGTGCTTCTCTTGCATTTGCTGGGGGAAATATGGAAGTAACTAGCGGAACTGTCGTAATCCCTGTTGTTGATACAAGAAGTGCAGCTACTATTACAACAGATAGTGGTGCTGCTGTTTCTTCAATTGCAGCACCTTATGGCACATCTCTGCTTACCTTAGATGGATCTGGCGTAGTTACTGCCGGAGACATGAGCGCAAGCGCTACCCCGCTTTCTATTCCAGGGGTTGTGCATGTTGGGGCATCAAGTGCTAGCAAAATGCCCACTGGTGTTGCAACTGTACTAAGTGGAGGATTAGTAAAAATCATGGGTGCTACCGCATCTAGTGTTCCGGGTGCTACGGAAATACAAAGCGGCGGTGTTCTTGAAGTGTTAGCAAGTGTAGCGGTGCCTGTACATACATCTGCTGCTGACATTTTTGGCACCTTGAAGTTTAATAGTGGATCAATACTAAAGTTAGGCGCTGGTGTAAGCTGGGCGCGTAATATGAGAATCGGTACTGCTTTGTAATATTTGACTAAGTTTGTTTAGCCCCACGGTCTAGGCCGTGGGATCCTTCTTCACTCCTCTCGGAAACCATTCATCATCTCTGCCATCTCTGGCTCGATCAGAGATCCATCTACACTCCTTAGTTTCTCTATGGCTTGACCATAGAGTCCAGTCCTATAAAATCCACTGAATAACATCATTTACTTTCCTGGCACCTCAACAACCTCCAACGTTTTCTCAAATCGTCTTAGCAAGGGCTTATTAGTGCGTAAATCTTTTAATTCAATATGAATACTTGTTGGTACTTCTTGTAACACAGCGTTCATATTATTGCGCACCGGATATTGATTTTGTAAAAGGTACGCTTCCTGTTCCAAGGCTGAATTTTTCACAACTATATTGGCAATAATATCTTTGGGGTGCAGCTTCGGGTGCGCAATGCCAAGCAAACCATCTGCTGATTGTGTTTCATTTTCCATATAATTTGGGGGGTATTCATCCGTACTCTCGATTGCGCAATTTTCCAAATCACCTGCCTGAATCACGCAGGCCACCGTCACTTCTACACAGCGCTGCAAACCTTTAACCACATGGCGTACTTTGGTGATTTTGCCTTCAAATTTTCCATCTGCTTTTAAAGAATTATCTACGGTTAAATCGCGTCCTAAATTCCAGGGCAGGGTGCACAAAACCTGTATGCATCTGGCTGATGCCCTAAGTTGCGATTGCGCAATGCGACTAGCATAAGTTATAAATTCCGCGCCTTGGCTTGTTTCAAAAAACATCGCCTGTTCACTTTTGGGCAGCTCTATTGAAATGGGAATACGGCGAACTCGATGCTGAGTAAACAGGTGTTGGCAATGATTCAATTGCCCTTGAATCACCATATATTCCACCCTGGGTTGGTTATACTTCCAATGAATTTTCAAAGCTGTTTTGAAATAATGAATTTTAGTGGTTAAGCTTTTTTCTGCATTCCCCTGTTTAGTGCAAAAGGGTTTTGTGTAAAGTCTAAGCCCGCTTGAGTGCATTGGCGTGATTGTTGAATGCTCAACCCGATAACCACTTTGGCGTCTCCCTAATCCTAGTCGTTGGTCATTCAGCGGCCAATGGTTAGTCACTGCATCTGGCGTTAAGGTTGCTACTATTTTTTCAGGAAAGGCACGGGCAATGTAAGATGCTGCATTAAAAGCCCCGCTCAAGTTTTGGGTCCAGTGCACTTTTAAATCAATAATCACACGACCCAATGGCATGGAAATTTGCTGGATTTTAAATGATCTCTCAATGTATTGACCGCTCACATCAACACACTTATTTCCCTTGAAATAATCACTTAAAGCAATTTTTCCCGTGTCTCTGTTCCAATAAAAAAGTGCATTGCAACTTTCTAAATAATCACTTGGTTTTGGATCTTTCCCTTGAAAAAATACAGGGTTATATTGCAGTGATTTATCAGCCAAAAGTGTTTTTAAATCCTTCTCAAAACTTGGCGAAATGCCAAGAACTTCCACTTTTGTTAAGCGCTGATGATGCTCAAATTGCCCCGATACCACCCCCTGAAATAACAACGTTTCATCATCAAAAATTCCTAAATACGTACCATCAGGAGGCACAAAATTCCCAACTACTAAACGTGCACTGGCCACGTGTCCTTCTTGGTGGGTAATGAAAAATTGCACCACATCCCATTTGCATAAAATTGCGTTTGAAAAATCCCCCCATGCGTTTGTAAAACAAAGCTTAAACATTTCTCCTCCAAAATATATAAAAAAACCGCAGCAAAAATACTGCGGCTTGGGTTGGTTATAGTAATGAACTAAACAATATGCGCATCTTCCCCATATTGCCGTTGCACTGACTCAATCCAATCTTTAAGCGGTGCAAGCGGAATACTTTTTGTGCGCGTTCCAGGACTCGAGGTCGCGGGAAAACTGGCAAAATATGGCATAGGATAACAGCACGCATCAATAACAGAAGGAATAATACTAATTACAAACGCCATCGCATTGTACAGGCTTTGCTGCCACGTAATATTAGGAAATAGTGTTCCGTAGATGATGCCTTCTAATTCGTAGTTGGCATTAATAACAGCGCCACCACTCATGCCTCCTCTTGATCCAACCTCATAAGCTATAAGTGGCCTACTGGTTGTAGTCCAGTTATGCTGCACATAAGGTGTTGAATAGATTCCTAATTCAGTTGGTTTATAAGAACGAACTTGCGTGTAAGCACGTAAGGCGCGACGCTTTTGATCGGCCATAAGAAAATAATGATTATCAAAAACCCTTACTCCGTATCCTACGTAAGTTAGTATATGTTGGTAATCTTTATAAGCGAGTGGATTTGAAAATTCATCACTGATTCTCAGTCCTTTCAGCCCTTCAACAGGTTTTTCTAAAATCAATATAGCTAAATTATATTTAGGGTTTTGTTCATAATTTGGGTGGCTAATGAAATTTTTTACTTTATAGCGTTTTTTTTCTTGTCCAGCTGTTTCAAACGCGATTTCGTAATGTATGCTGACGGGTTCTAGTGAAAATCTTGCAGGTTTCCTTTCACAATGAGCAGAGGCAAAACAAGTTCTACCACCAATATAAGTCGCAGAAGCACACTTTCCACCTAGAGTAATGCCCGTAATATGGTTAGTGATGTACCAGTATAATTCACCCACATTATCATATGATAAATGTGAATATGCCAGCTGCACCAATGCTTCATCCTTAAAAGTATCGGTTTCTTCAAAGGCTGCAACACGCGTATAACTGGCAAAAATCAGTGAAGAACTGAACAACAGTAAAATAGCTCGTAACACAAAATATTTTCAAATTAATATGCTATAGCTATTTTGACTGATGTCTTTTTAATAAAAGCTTAAGAAAAATATTTGTACCAAATCCCCAAAACCGTTAGCCCAGATACTGTTTGAATTCCATATTGTGATGTTAGCTTGCAAACGGATTTACTAAACTGGTGCCATTCTTGTGCTTCTGCATGCTGATCAGGATTCACGTTCAGATTATTCTCATCATTATGTATCGTCATGTGAAGTTGCTGTGTTTGCTCTTCTTGTTTTTCTTCTTCGTGTATTGACAAAAAATATGTTGATGAACTCGCTGGGCTAATTCCCATTTCTACATCAGCTTCTATTTCATTGCTTGCGCACAAATTTGGCAATGTCAGACAAGCAAATGCGGTAAATATTTGAAGTTGTTTTTTCATAGATTTTTTCCTTTGTTGAATTTTAAAAACGAAGTAGTTTTTAGTGAATAAATTTGCTATGTTTCTACATGTCTTCCTCCCAAATTTTCATCCAAAACTTGTCTAGGACGTAGGGGATCGGTGGATAAATCCTCCCCCCGTCGTCCCGTGACTTGGGTTACTGGATCCAGTTCTTACGAAATCATTTGAAAATTTTTGAACAATAAAAAACCGCAGTAAAAATACTGCGGCTTGGGTTGATGGTAGTTATATGACTATATTTACTAAGCTGTTTTATTCCTCAGATTTTTGCTGAATAAGCCTTCTTACTCTTTCGAATGGTTGACTTTCATATTGCTGCTGAATATGAATTAATTGAATTAACTCATCTATGGCTGATATTGGTTTTTCAGATGAGTCAGCCACAGTATCAGCTTCCTGATAAACTATGCTGATTGTACGTGCATTTGATATTATAAGTTCAGGAATTTCAGGAAATGTAGGAGCACTTATATTTGCTATGTTATGTGCCTTTATTTGTAACAAACCCTAAGAAGCTTGCATGCCGGTTGTTTTAACATCTAGTAAATGTCGAAGGCTAACCGCAAAAACTTGCTCCACGCTCATCAACATAGCCAAACAGAAAAAGAACTTTTTCATAAATCCCACTGTAAAATTCAACGCTAACAGCATTGTAAGTAACCCTAATTAAAAACAGGTTAAGCAAATTTCAAAAAAGTGGCTTTTTCTTGAAAACATCGCTACATTGCCTAGTAGACTCTTAAATAAAAAATTTAAATGACCGCTATTACTGAATCACCTGCATCTATACCTATTTTTGGTTGGTTCGTCCGCCGTGGCTATTTACAAGGTGTTTTTTGGGCACTAATGATCTGCCTAGTCAGTTCAACCAATGACGTATTAATGCGATTTTTGGGCGAACGTCTTCACGTTGTGCAAATCATGTTTTTCCGCTTTTTGTTCAGCACAATTGCTGTGCTGCCACTTATGCTGCGCCATGAAAAAAATCTTTTCAAAACAGAGCATCCAAAAAACCATGCATTACGTGCCATTGTTGGTGCGGTAGCCCTTGGGCTTTGCTGCCTTTCAGTGAACATTATGCCTTTGGCTGAAAACACGGCAATCATGTTTTGTGAACCATTATTCTTCCTACCAATGGCATACTTTTTACTAAAAGAAAAAGTTGATAAAAACCGTTGGATCGCAACGCTCGTAGGTTTCATTGGTTTGCTTGTAATTGTGCAGCCAGGTTTAGATAGTTTCCGTGTTACAGCTTTTGTGCCTATGGGTGCAGCTATGCTATTTGCGTACCTTTGCGTTATGGCAAAACGGATGATTTCAACCGAACACACCCTAACATTGTTATTTTACTTTGGTTTGGGAACGTCAATTTTCGCTGGTTTGTTCTTGCCATTCTTCTGGACAGCGCCAACGTTGCGCGAACTTCTATTCTTAGCTTTCTTAGGGATTGGTGCAAACCTTATTCAGGTATGCCTGTTCCGCGCCTATGCAGCAACTGATGCTTCTGCCCTAGCGCCTTTCCGTTATACCGAATTTTTGTTTGCAGGAACGTTTGGCTTTTTGTTCTTTGGTCAAATTCCAGACCTTACAATTATTTTAGGTGCTGGCGTCATTGGCCTTAGCGCCTTTTACATTTCTTATATGGAAACAAAAAAGGAAAGCGCTAAAAAGTAATAAGTATGCCTCACGATTTAAACCTTCGTGAGGTTTTTTCTAATATCCCAATGCATACTCAAGTCCCTCGGCGCCCACCGGTTGAGCCGATGGAGTTACCAATAAAAATCCAATTAGGGTAAATAGTATAAAGCGCATAAATCATATCTGTTGTTGTTTGTAGCCTTACTTTGCCCACCTAATAGTTAACGTGAAGTTAAAATTTTGCATAAAAAAATAGGCGCCCAAAAGGACGCCTGTTTTTAGGAACAGAGGACAATATTAATGTCCTTTGTGCTTTTTGTCATTTTCGTCATCTGACTTTTTTTTGCCTTCATTACCTGATTTTGCTGCATCTCCTACTGCCATTACAGGCGAAAGCATTGCTGCTCCGAAAAATGCAAGAAGCGCAAAACATGTATATTTCTTCATGATTAGTATCTCCGTAAAGTGTTTGTACTTTTAAAGTCTGGCATATTTATAAAATTTAACAAGCAGTAACCTAAAATTTATCAAAAATTTCATTGATATGCAGACTAGCTGCGAAATTCCTGCAACTTATTAATTAACGCAGTAATATCAGCCTTGCTTACAGCGCCATTGTGAATTAATGCGTGATTTTGAATATATGAAAAAATAGCATCAGTATTGGCAGTGGCCAATCCTTGAACAAATTCCCAAGAATTTAAACGGCTATCTATAATGCTCAGTGTCCTCAGTAACTTGGTTGAAGGCAGCGTTAAATCTTCTGGTAATTCGCTCATGGTAAAATCATCTATCACCCGAAGGCTATTACAGTCATATTCATAAACTCTCTTGTCTTGTTCAGTGTAAAATCTGGAATAATGCAGCTTATAGAGTTTTAGTTTTTGATTAATGCAAAACTCCCCTAAGTTTACCAATATTGAATTTTCTTCTTCTGTTGAAGTGCTTTTTTTGTACATAGCCAACGCTTTATCAAACTCGGTCTTTATCTCATTCCCCAATACGTTGCGAATATGTGTTGGGGGGAAAAGTGAGCCTACTTCCAAAAGTCTGTCATCTAGCAGTGATTCGATCGGTTCGATTGGATAGTTAATTTCGCGAACTGTGCTTACTGTGATTTGTTCAAAGCTTGGATCCGGCTGTTCCTCAAAAGTTGCAGAATAAACAACTCTAGATGTTAACAATAAAGACAGAAAAATTTGTTTGAAGAACCTCGAATTCATGACCTGTAATCCTCTAAAAATATGAGTGTTTTGTCGTTCCTTTATCTCAATGCGGCTGAGTTAAATTTCCTCACATTCCATTTGCCAGCCAACCTTTATGCCCCATTCATTTGTGTTCAATGAATATTGCACAATGCGCATAATAAGTCTTGGTCTGTAACAGATGAATCCACCAGTATTTGGCGTTTCTAATTGCACCCGTTTTCCCAGGTATTGCAAAATTCGAATTTCGGCTTTGTCTTCGTTGTAAGCATATATTGACCCACTCACAGGAATTTTATCTAAATGCAATTCCCGTTGGTTAGGTTCAAATTTTTGCCACAATCGTTGTATGCAGCCCAGTTCGATTTCGCGCCCTCGGTACAATCCATCAGTAGCAATAGCTGCCTTATCACTGCATTTGATTACGCTTTTGTATTTTGTATGTGTGTCATATCCAAGATAAATTAAATCACCATTTATATTTCGGTGAAAATCTCCCTGGGTTATGGGAATAAGTTCTTGCTCACATCCGCGTGCGGAAAAAGGCGGAAGTCCACCAATATTAATTGTTAATTCTGACTCCATAATGACCTCTAAGCATTTTGTGCCCAACGGGGCAGTGCAATAATCAGCGTGCTATCATATCGATCAATAGTGTTTAGTAAGTTTTTAATCATATATTCATCAACATTAATATTTGTCATGTTATCCCCTCACAATTGCTTCAAAAAATTGTTGAACATTGCGTGTTTTGTTTAAGTTCGTTGGAATATCAACAATGCTGTTTTCAAGGCGTAACGTTACAATTTTCCCATCTTCTAAATGGATAGTTTTTCCATCAATTGACCCTCGTAGTTTTTCAGCGATAGTGATTGATTCTTTTCCGCTCAGCTTGTTACTTAGGGTGCGAGCTTTTAATTTAAGCCGTGCCCTGGGGGAGTGCTGTCCCAGGGCAAGAGATGTCCACACCTCTTCTAGCTCTAGAATAATCATCGGAAATGTAGATGATTTTGCTGGATAGCTGATGTGGATATGGTCAGCCATTTCTTGATCGTCGGTTGACATCTGCATTTTTAGCATGTCTCGTATCGCGCTTAGTACACCAAAATCAGCCATCTTGTTTCTCCTTGTCGCTCTCTTTTTCTAGACACTTAATACAAGCTAAGTCGCTTGTTTCTAGCCATGGAGTGTATTTATCTAAAAGTTTATGATTCCATCCTAGCTGCGTTAAATATGCATGTCTAGTATTGCTGATATGTTTTTTACGCATGACTACTTCATATCTATTTTGATAAGGTGTTACCTCGTCGTTAGCCGTATTTTGTTGGAATGAGAGAGGGGTAATTTTTGCCCAAAACCATCCTCCTTCTTTTAAAGTTAGGGTGAAATCACCATCATCTTCTTCTGTGTGATGACCATAGAAAGCTTGCACACGCTCACTAAAATCTGAAATTTTCATATTAATCTCCGAATT
>CAMDPB010000006.1 GCA_945903885.1 Candidatus Finniella inopinata | reverse complement strand
TGGAAACAGCAGTGAAGCGTGCCGTTTCTGCAATCCAAAAAAATCAAAAAATTGTTGTTTATGGTGATTATGATGTTGATGGAGCAACGTCTTCAGCTTTATTGCGCCTGTATTTCCGCGATATTGGTGTAAGCACTCAATTATATATTCCAGATCGCCTCGATGAAGGATACGGAGCAAATCCTGCTGCATTAAAAAAATTACGTGCAGAAGGTAATGACCTGTGCCTTATGGTTGATTGCGGCACTACAGCTTTTGAAGCATTGGGGAAAGCAGCAACATGTGGGTTAGATGTTATTGTTCTTGATCACCATACAGCTGAAACTAGCTTGCCTACTGCTATAATCGTTAACCCAAATCGTTTAGATCAAGAATTAGGTGAACGAATAGATTTAAAGCTTTTGTGCGCTGCAGGAGTAGCATTTTTATTTATTGTGGCGCTGAATCGTGCGCTTCGGATCTCAGGTTACTTTGAAACGCTTCAAGAACCTGATTTATTAAATTATTTGGATATTGTCGCTCTTGGTACTGTATGTGACGTCATGCCTCTAAAAGGGTTGAATCGCGCGCTGGTAACTCAGGGTTTGAAAATCGCGCGTATGCGTAAAAACATTGGCCTTGCTACTTTAGCTGATGTCGCTGAATTGAAAGGTGGTATAACCTCTGCTTATCATTTTGGATTTATGATTGGCCCACGCATTAACGCTGGGGGCAGGGTAGGGCAGGCTGACCTGGGGTCACGTTTGCTATTCACGCAAGACATTTTAGAAGCAAAAGAATTGGCAATTAGACTCAACGAATTAAATGCACAACGCCAAGAAATTGAACGTCAAGTATTAGAAGAAGCTGTTCTTCAGGTGGAAACCCAAGATCTTAATTCACGTTCCGTGATTATGGTTAAGGGAAATAACTGGCATCCGGGTGTTATTGGTATTGTTTCAAGTCGTTTGAAAGACAAATATCATAAACCTACATTAGTAGTGACTGATTGGGAGGGGGAGCAAAAAGGCTCAGGACGTTCTGTTTCAGGACTCGACATGGGCGTGCTCATGCATCAGGCTTTGCATAAAAGCCTACTTACAAAAGGTGGTGGCCATGCTATGGCTGCAGGTTTTACCATTACGCCAGGTTGCTATGAAAATTTTTATGATTTTATCGATGCTGCAGCCTTGCCTTGCATGCAAAATAGAGAGCTTAAGCTTACCATAGACGGTTACCTAACTATTGATGGCTTGAATGAAGTATTCTTAAGCCATGTGCAACAGCTAGAACCCTATGGTAGTGGTCATCCAACTCCTACATTTGCGTTTAAACATATGATTTGTAGTTTTGCCGATGTGGTGGGTGAACAGCATATTCGCTTGCAGCTGCAAGATGAAACAGGTAAACGTTTAAAAGCTATGGCTTTTCGGGCTATGCAAACGCCTTTGCAAGAAGTGCTTAACCATCGTGGTCCACTTGAGGTAGCTGGTAATGTCAAGTTAGACGAATGGCAAGGAAGACAGCAACTAACACTAATTGTTGACGATATAAGGATATAAATATGCAAAAAATTATAGAATCCGCATGGGATAATATAGCGAATTTGACAATAACAGATGAGCTAAGAAATGCTGTTGAGCAAACGCTTCAGCAGCTTGATACAGGTGCAATTCGTGTTGCGACAAAAACCGCTGAAGGTTGGCAGGTTAATACGTGGCTAAAAAAGGCAGTTTTGCTATCATTTCGCTTGAATTCTAATAAATTGCATGAAGGCTACCCTGCGCCATTTTTTGATAAAGTTCCCTTAAAATCTGACAATTGGACTGCTGATCAATTTTTAAATTCAGGATTCCGTAGTGTGCCAGGTTCGGTTGTGCGTCGTGGTGCCTACATTGGGAAAAACGTTGTGCTAATGCCAAGCTTCGTTAACATTGGAGCCTATGTTGATGAAGGAACTATGGTTGATACATGGGCTACAATTGGTTCTTGTGCGCAAATTGGAAAAAATTGTCATATATCTGGTGGCACTGGAATAGGTGGAGTGCTTGAGCCTGTGCAAGCTGCTCCTGTTATTATTGAAGATAATTGCTTTATCGGTGCACGTTCTGAAGTTGCAGAAGGCGTTATTGTAGAAACCGGGGCTGTACTCAGCATGGGTGTGTTTATTGGTGCGTCCACAAAAATTATTGACCGTCAGACTGGTGCTATTTACTTTGGGCGAGTTCCTGCTTATTCAGTAGTTGTTTCTGGCTCACTTCCTTCATCGGGTGGGGTGAACCTTAGCTGTGCAGTTATTGTTAAAACCGTTGACGCAAAAACTCGTTCAAAAACTGGCATTAATGAATTATTGAGAGATTAATCATGAATGTTCTAGAGCTTGCTCAAAAACTTATTCAATTTGATACAGTCACTCCCAAGGGATCTGAATGTTTAGATTTTATTGGGAAATATCTTGAATCATTTGGGTTTGAAGTATCTAGATTACCATTTGGTGATGTTGATAATTTGTTTGCTCGAAAAGGAACAGACGCACCGCACATTATGTATGTTGGTCATGTTGATGTGGTGCCAACCGGTGATGGTTGGACGCATGATCCATTTTCAGGTGTTGTGGAAAATGGTGTGTTATATGGCCGTGGTGCTGTTGATATGAAGGGTTCCATAGCAGCATTTTTAGCAGCCATACCAAATATAAAAACCAATGGATCCATCAGTATTCTGCTTACATCAGACGAAGAAGGCCCAGCCAAAGATGGTGTAGCCAAAGTTATTCCGTGGTTAAAAGAAAATAATCATATTCCTACCTTTGCTTTGGTAGGTGAGCCTACATCAGTTGATAGGGTTGCAGATACAATTAAAAACGGCAGGCGCGGCAGTATTAATTTTGACATAACTGTTCAAGGTAGCCAAGGGCATGTGGCATATCCACACTTGGCAAACAATGCAGCTGATCCGTTGATTATGTTTCTTGGTGATTTAGTTTCAACTTCTCTTGATAAAGGCACAGTTGATTTTGATCCTAGCAACTTAGAAATTGTAAAATTGAACATGCCAAACAGTGCTTATAACGTTATTGCAGGTGTGTCTTATGCTTCCGTAAATATTCGTTTTAATACTCATCATACGTTTGAATCACTGACCGAATATGTGAATTTGATAGCTAAAAAAGCAGAAAAACAATTTGCAGTTGCTTTTTCAATAACATCATTACCATCGGCAGAGCCATTCATTGCTAGTTCTTCGGTATGGGCGAATATAGTATCAAAAGCAGTTGAAGCTGAAATTGGTTCTGCACCTACATGTTCAACATCGGGTGGAACTTCAGATGCACGTTTTATACAGAAAATCTGTCCTGTTATTGAATTAGGGCTTTTGAACAAAACTGCGCACCATGTTGATGAATGTGCGCCTGTTAGTGATTTGGAGATGCTTCAAAAAATTTATGAGCGAATATTTCACGGGTGAATTTTATAATAAAACCTATTTCTTTTAATTAGGTTTTTCGATTACGCTTGTCGAAGAAAGTAAGTTGCATCAGGATTAGTACCAGTAATGCAAATACATCGTCAGCGATATCTTGGCAATGGATACAAATACCGCTACATTCCACCATGTGCACCCGTAGCTCAGCTGGATAGAGCGTTGCCCTCCGAAGGCAAAGGCCGTACGTTCGAATCGTATCGGGTGCGCCAGAAACATTTTACGAGAAATTAGTCATGCAACTTGCTGAAAAGTCCTCTCCATTAGTTGATTTTCAAGATGTTAACTTTTCTTATAAAGGGTTTAACCAGGACATTTTGCGAAATGTTAACGTTGTGTTTATGTCTCACTCATTTTATTTCTTAACTGGGGACAGTGGAATGGGGAAGACTTCATTCTTGAAATTAATTTACAGCGGACTATTCCCTACAAGTGGAAAAATTGATGTTTTTGGGACTAACACTAAAGATTTAAATATTAATACTTTGCCGAGTTTTCGCCAGCAAATTGGGATTGTTCAGCAAAATTGTGAGCTTTTTGAACACCTTACTATTCAGGAAAATGTAGCTTTGACGTTGAAATTACAGGGTGTCACTACAAAAAAAGCAAATATTTATGCCGAAGAATTGCTTGCTTGGTCAGGTCTTGGGGGCTATCTAAGGCGTTTTTCTAAAGAACTCTCACAAGGTCAGAAACAACGAGTAGCAGTCGCACGTGCAGTTATTCGGAAACCAAGGCTATTATTGGCAGATGAACCTACTGGAAATGTTGATGAAGCTCAATCAAAGCGATTAATAGGACTATTTAAAGAATTAGTCAAAATGGGAACAACAGTCATTATTGCAACTCATAATCGGCAGCTTGTTGCGTCTAAGGGATATACTGAATATCGCTTAAGACACGGAGACCTTCGGGAATACAGTGCTTTAAGAGGAACATCTAGTCTAACTGCACAACTAATGAGGAAGGCATGATTTTTTCAATGCCAAAAGACCTTCCTCTTCTATACGATAAAAATCGTCGCACTTTTATGTTGATATTGTCGGTTTTAATTGGGTTGCTTTACTTAGCGAGTATTTCTTCAAATGGTCTGCGTGACTTTATAAAAGCATGGCAGTTTAATCCTGAACAAGAAAATTATGTGCTTATTCCATACAGTGGTAGTGCCATACAATTAAAAGAGGACACTGCAGAATTAGAGAAGTTCTTAAAAAAATCTTCCCTTGTAAAAAGCTTCAAAAAGATCGACGAACAATCATTTCAGAGAATGTTTAGTCCTCAGTCTGCTTCAGGTAAATCATGGATAGAATCAATTCCATTTCCTGTTTTTATTGAATTAAATTTGAAGTCATCATCACAAAAAAAAGTAGACCTTCTCGAAAAACAAATCAAAGATCTTGTCCCAGACGCACAAGTATACACTCAACCGCGCTACTCTGCAGAATTTGTCTCATCATTTCAAATTTTAAGTTACATCTTAAACAGCATCATTGTTTGCTTTATTGTTGCATTTTTGGCAGTTATGGTGCTGATGACGCGTGCTATTTTTGCGCAACAAGAACAAAATATTGAACGTCTTTCATTGCTAGGAGCAACTCCAATTTACATCAAAAAATTATATTGTTGGTTTATGGCAAGGTGCATTTTTTTTAGTTCAATATATGGTTTTTTTGGCGCTAGCATAGTGTGTTGGGCCGTATACATGCTTACACAGCATATGGCCTTTTTCCCTTACGGCTTTGCAGCTCCGTCTTTACTATTGTATATGTTGTTGCCATGTTCTTGTCTTGTTGTTGGGGTTGGTATTACATATGTACTGATAGCAGGTCTGTTAAAAAAATTGTGGTCATGCGCTTAAAATTGTTTATTCTTCTGGCTGTATTCTGTGTGTGGTTTTACGGCTTGCTTGATTTTTATCGGGACACGCAACATTTTCCTTGTGTCAAAAACCAAGTTAACGGAATTGTAATTCTAACTGGTGGAAGGGATAGAATTCAAACAGGAATGGGACTTTTTAATGCATTGCGTGCTAAACGTATCCTGATTTCAGGTGTTGATAAAGCGGTTAATCTTTCAGTGATAAAAGGCAAGCAACTTAAGGGCTATGATCGCATTTACCAATTTACTGATATTGGTTATGGAGCTGTAAATACGTTTTCAAATGCGTTGGAGTCTGCTGTTTGGGTTCGCAGTCACCAATTTCAAACCATTGGATTAGTAACTAGCCGTTTTCATATGCCAAGAAGTCTCTGGCTTTTTAAAAAAACAATGCCAGAAAAAAAATTTTTCCCGATCGTGGTTGAGGCAGATGATTCAAGCCTTTTTCATTTATTGCGCGAATACCATAAGTACCATTTGACAAGGTTTGTCAGTAAATTCCTGTTTGACAACGATAGTGAAGTAGCAATCCTCTGAAATGTGAATTAATTTTGAGGAATTTTAACACTATTTGAAGCGAAAAAAAATAGTAGATTCAATAATATTTAGTAAAATTTTATATATACATGCGTCTATTCTATAGGTTACGCTACAAGAAGAATATGGGAACGTACATTTGCACAAATGAGATATTCAATCTATACCATTTCTTTTTTTCTACTTTTAAGCGCCTGCATGAATAATACAGAAAAAATGGAATCTGTTGATCCAGCAGGTAGCGCAGCTAGATTAAATGATTTAAGTGAAACTGATCTTACAAAAGTTAGTAAACAAGATCTCCCCTCAATTTCTGCTGAAGAAGTAAAATCTATTCTTGAAAAAAATACTATTGCTTCCGAAGTTAAGGAAGGCATTTATGCAATGCAACGAGGTGATTATCAGGAAGCCTCAAAACTTTTTAATACAGCTTTGCTTGATGACCCAGCGAACTCATATCTTCATTTTTTAAACGGTTTGAATTATTTACATAAAGCTGCTGCTGGAGATTTGGGTGCTAGAGATTTGGCATTAATGGGCTTTCGTTACGCGATTGTTTATGATCCATCAAACGTGTTGGCTCACAATCGTTTAGGCTACATGTATTACCAAGCAAAAGAATACAATAAAGCCCAGCAAAGCTTTGCGGAAATCTTGCTGCTGCAGCAACCAGATGTGAAGTCATTATATGCCCTGGCGGCTGCTTCTTATTATAACCATGATTTGAAAACTGCCTATGCAGCTATTACCAAAGCTGTGAATTTGGCGCCTGAAAATCCATTTGTATTGAAAGCAGCAAGCATGATTGCTGCTGCACTTAATCAACCTTTAGAAGTACAAAATTTTAGAAATAAATACGTGGCTGCAAATAAAAAAGCAGATGGTTATTTAGATAGACGATTGCATCAGTGGATGAGTGTTCATAATAATCCAAATTTAATTCTTACCGCCGCATCTGATAATGATTCAGAAGATGATGATTCAGGAAGTGATGATTCAGGAAGTGATGATTCAGGAGATGGTGATAATTCAGGGGGAGCAGCTGGAGGAGACCCATTATCAGGAATTGGTGGCGGGACTGCGGCAACACCCATTGCTAAAAAGCTTGGTGCATATGATCCTAAAAACCCTGATACCTTTGTAGTTGATTGCGCAATTATGAGGGTGAGTGAACAAGGAAAAACTTCGAAAGGCACTAACATTCTGAATTCGATTAATATTGTCATGAATCCAGGAACTTATACGGCTAATCGAACTTGGACAAGTAAAACTGGTACTAACCTTAGGCAAAACAATTTTACGCAGGGCTTTGGCTTAAACCAAGCAGCTAGTGCTGGCTATTCTTTGAATATTTTTAATGTAACTGATACACGCATAGAAGTTGTGGCAAGACCAACATTGCTTGCTGCTGTTGGTAAAGTTTCTGAATTTTTTGCTGGCACTGATTTAATTGCAAACATTGCATCTGGTACAGGTACAAATAGTATTGAAAGATTACCAATTGGCTATCGTGTTACTGTAACACCTATAGGCTCTAGAAAAGATAAAAATGGAGTTTTAAAGGTTCAGTTTGATGTTCGTGTGGAAGGTAACACAATTGGTGTGCTCAACGGTTTTGGAGGTGCAGCTTCAGCTACGGCATCTGCATATAGTCAAATAAACCATAGCTCAGTTTGCACAACAGTAGAATTAGCTTTTGGTGAGACTACTATTTTAGCTGGTATTTATGATCGAGAAGATAACTCAACAAAAAGTTATACTCCTGTGCTTGGGCAAATTCCTGGGATTAGCATGCTCTTTTCAAATGATACAACAGATAGCATACGCAAATCTGTTGTGTACATGATGACTCTTCGTCCAACAGAAAAAATGCAAGAAGACGCAAATATGCTGAATGACGGCAAAAGAATGAGCCCAGAGGTGCGTGAACTTCAACTAAAGAATATCAGTTGGTTCAGTACAGTGCCAAATTCTGCGTTGGTCATGAAAGGATTGTCGACAATTTACCGTGAATTTAGGACGGGAGACATTCCTAATATTTATTGGTCACATGAAGATTTAGGTGATAAAAAAATTGAAAGTGGAGAAGATAACGAAATTAGCGAAGCTGTTAAAATGATGGATTCATAAGCTTTATTCTAATAACCATTTCGTGCTACAAAAGAGCTAGGTATCTAGCTCTTTTGTTTTATGGTCTCCCTACGTTTAAAAGATGGTTCTGAAAAAGTATTTGATAAATTACCAACAGGTGAAGAAGTTGCGTTTTCAATTTCTCCAAAACTTGCAAGGGAAGCTGTTGCAATAAGGGTAAACGGTGATTTGAAAGATTTAAATCAACCAGTTCCAGATGGTTCTCAAATTGAAATTATCACTAAAGCCACAGGAGAAGGGCTTGAAGTCATTCGCCACGATGCTGCGCACGTGTTTGCGCAAGCTATAAAAGATTTATATCCAGATACTCAAATAACCATTGGACCTGCTATCGAAAATGGTTTTTATTACGACATTTACCCCAAAAAGCCTCTTTCAGTAGATGATTTGCCAGCCATTGAAAAGCGCATGCGTGAATTAGTTGATGCTGATATTCCAATTGTTCGAGAAGAATGGGATCGCGACGATGCTATCCCCTTTTTCAAAAACATGGGTGAAAATTTTAAAGCAGAAATTATTGAAGGAATTCCTCAAGGGCAGCCTATTAGCTTGTACCGACAGGGAGATTTTATTGACTTGTGCCGTGGTCCCCATTTGCCATCTACTAAAAAAGTAGGGCACGCATTTAAGCTTATGAAGCTTGCTGGTGCTTATTGGCGTGGTGACCACCGCAATGTAATGTTACAGCGTATCTATGGCACTGCTTGGGCTACTCAAGCACAGCTAGATGAATACTTACATATGCTGGAAGAAGCAGAGAAGCGCGATCATCGTAAGCTTGGTGCTGAACTTAATCTTTTCCACATGCAAGAAGAAGCAATTGGTTCTGTATTTTGGCACCCTAAGGGTTGGACGATTTATCGCACGCTGGAAAATTTTGTGCGTCGTCGTATGGAAAAAGCTGGCTATGTTGAAGTCAAAACTCCCCAGTTAGTTGATCTTTCCTTATGGGAAGCATCTGGCCATTGGGAAAAATTTGGCGAAAATATGTACACCGTAGAAAATGACGAAGACAAAGTTCTGGCCATTAAGCCAATGAACTGTCCATGCCATGTGCAAATTTTTAAACAAGGTCTGAAAAGCTACCGTGATTTGCCATTACGTATGGCTGAATTTGGTTCTTGTCACCGTAATGAGCCAAGCGGTTCTTTGCACGGCATTATGCGCGTGCGCAGCTTCGTGCAAGATGATGCGCATATTTTCTGTACACCCGAACAAATTATTTCAGAAACTAAAGATTTTTGCGATTTGTTAAAAGGTATATATAACGATCTGGGGTTTGATAGTTTTAAAGTAAGATTCTCTGATCGCCCTGAAAAGCGTGCAGGTACTGATGAACTTTGGGACAAAGCAGAAGACGCCTTAAAAGAAGCAACACAAGCAGCAGGTATTGAATATAGCTTAAATCCTGGTGAAGGTGCTTTTTATGGTCCGAAACTAGAATTTGTTTTGAAAGACTGCATAGGTCGTGAATGGCAGTGTGGAACTTTACAGGTTGATTACAGTATACCAGAACGACTAGACGCTACATATATAGGGGAGGATGGTCAAAAGCATCGTCCAGTTATGCTGCACAGAGCAGTTCTAGGGTCAATGGAGCGCTTCATTGGCGTGCTTATTGAACATTACGCTGGAAAATTCCCTGTGTGGCTAGCACCTGTTCAAGTGGTTGTTGCAAGCGTTACAACGGAAGCTAATGAATACGCCATAAGTATCTGTGAACAGCTAAAGGCAAAAGGTATACGAGCAGAGATTGATATACGCAATGAAAAAATCCCTTATAAAGTTCGTGAACATTCATTGCAGAAAATTCCATACATTTATGTAGTTGGTAAACGTGAAGCAGACGAAAAAACCGTAGCGATTCGTAAACTAGGTGGTGAACAGCAAAATGTAATGTCTTTTGATCAAGCAATGCAAGAATTGCACGCAGAGGCTAATACCGTTGACTAAGGCCCACAATACAATCCCACTGCTCTGGTGTTACTGGCATAACTGAAAGCCGTGATTGCTTGATTAAGCCCAATTCTTGTAATTGGGCTGTTTTTTTAATTTTTTCCAAAGTAACAGGTTTTTCCAAAGGCTTTACATATTCCATATCAACCATGCCGAATCTTCCTGTGCCATCGGTTGGGTCATCTTTGTAAGATGCGCAAACTTTCACAATACCCATAATTTGTTTTCCAGTAATAGAATGATAGAAGAAACAAAGATCACCTATTTTCATTTGCTTTAGAAAATTACGTGCTTGATAATTTCGCACGCCATCCCAATGGGTGATTTTTTTCTTTGCTTGATCATCCCACGACCAAGAGCTGGGCTCAGATTTTACTAGCCAGTACGCCATTACTCAAGTTCCTGTTCTTGTTGGTTGCTCAACAATGTGCGCATAACATCATCAACGGATTTTTCTGTATATAATATATCGTAAACAGCACTAATTACTGGCGCATGAATTTTATAATGTGTCGCCAATTCAAAGGCAACTTTAGCGGTTGCAATACCTTCGGTGACATTTTTACGGTTTCCCAAAATATCTTCCAATGAATGTCCTTTAGCTAAAGCTATTCCCAAGCTGGTATTTCGTGACTTTGCGCTAGAGCAGGTCAGTATTAAGTCCCCCATACCTGCAAGTGTTTGCGCAGTTTTTTTTGATCCACCAAGGGCGATAATTAACCGGCTGATTTCTGCGCTTGCTCTAGTAATAAGCATTGCCAAGCAATTTTGCCCTAACTCTTTTCCCATAACAATTCCAGCTGCAATGGCTACAACATTTTTTAAGGCGCCTGCTAATTCAACCCCTACAACATCATTATGCGCATAAATTCTAAATGCCTGATGACGAAGCTGAATACTTAATTTTTTTGCTAATTCCAAATTTTCAAACGCAAGCGTAGAAGCAGTTGGCAGTCCATTTGCAACTTCATCGGCAAAATTAGGTCCAGAAAGTACGCCAGCAGGATTAGTTAATGCTGCTTTAAAAAGGCTTGATAAAGGTTTTTGAGTGTTTAGCTCTAAACCCTTGCTGCAAATAATTATTTGGGCAGATGTGGGAATATACGCTTTAACAAGCTCTAATAACTGTAGACTTTGTTGAACAGGGGCTACCCATAAAATAATGTCAGAACCTGTTATTTCATTCGCATCGCTCGTAATGAAAAGACTTTGAGGGATAAATGTCCCAGGTAAGTACGACGAATGCCGTAGTGTGCATAGCTCATCCACAAGTTCAGGGCGACGCCCCCACAAGGTAACATTCATGCCAGAGTTATGAAAACTCATGGCAAGGGCAGTGCCCCATGAGCCCGTTCCAATAATCGTAATTTTTGTATTTTCCATGAGCGAATTGTGATGAATAAAAAAATAACTTGCAAGTTTTTTTCAAACCAGGTTCTTTAAAAAGAAAAAAGAATAAAATTATATGTCATTTTCTGTAGCGATCGATGGGCCTGCAGGTGCAGGAAAAGGAACCATTGCTAGGTATATTAGCGAAAAGTTTAATCTTAAGCATTTGGATACAGGACTTTTATACCGCGAAGCTGCCCGTTTGGTAATTGAAGACGGAGGCACCACCTTAGATGTAGTGCGTTTAGAAGAAATTGCCCAAAAGGTAGATACCCACCACATTACTGAAGAAAACCTTCGTACTGAAGAAGTTGCATCTGTTGCATCGCAGATAGCAGTGGTTCCATCTCTAAGGCGGGTTTTAACGCAGAAAATGCGAGATTTTTCTAATGATATTACACCTGATTATCAAGGAGTTGTACTGGATGGACGAGATGTAGGCACTGTAATTTTGCCTCAGGCAGATGTGAAAATTTATGTAACTGCTGATGAGCAAGTACGCGTCCTAAGGCGTACAAAAGAATTAGAGTCAGTAGCTATGCAGGAAATTCTAGAAGGTATTAAGGCCCGTGATGCCCGTGACGGAAATCGTCAAACAGCACCTCTGCAAGTAGCAGACGGCGCAATTGTTCTTGATACTACTTTCCTTGATATTAAAGAAGTTTGTGAAAAAGCTGCAGAAATTGTGGAAAATGCATTATCAGATTGTGAAGGTATAGATAACATGAGCAAAACTTCCTCTTGTTTATCAAAAAAATAATCCCTATATCTAGTCCATGACAAAAATAAATATTATTGGCCAAAGCCGCGAAGCACTTACGTCCCAATTTTCTGAATTGGGACTGCCAGCCTTTCGTGTGCAGCAGGTGTGGAACTGGTTGTATTATCATGGGGTTCGCAGCTTCGATGCTATGAATAACATATCAGCCGAAGGACGTGTTAAGCTTAGCGACATTTACAGTATTGACCGCCCGACGGTTTCTCAAGCGCAAGCATCGGTCGATGGTACTCAAAAATGGTTATTGCGCTTTCCTGATGGCCAAGAAGCAGAAACAGTACATATTCCTGAGGTTGACCGCGGAACATTATGCATTTCTTCTCAAGTTGGGTGCACACTAACGTGCTCATTTTGCCATACGGGTACACAAGTATTGGTGCGTAACCTCACTTCTGCTGAAATTGTAGGGCAGGTCATGGTGGCGCGTGATGTCTTTCATGAATGGCCAACTCCTATTGGAAATCGCCATGTAAGCAATGTAGTGCTTATGGGCATGGGTGAGCCTTTATACAACTATGACAACGTTGCAACTGCAATTAAAATACTGACCGATGAAAAAGGTCTAAGCCTATCAAAGCGCAAAATAACACTATCTACTTCTGGAATAGTGCCCATGATAGAGCGTTGTGGTAATGAACTGGGCGTTAGCTTGGCAATTTCCCTGCATGCAGTGACTGATGCGTTGCGTAATGAATTGGTGCCTATTAATAAAAAATACCCACTTAAAGAGCTTTTAGAAGCTTGCCGCAACTACCCCAACGTTAGTAACGCACGTCGCATAACATTTGAATACGTTATGTTAAAAGGGGTGAATGATTCAGTAGCAGAAGCCAGAAAGCTTGTGCAGTTAATTCGAGGCATTCCTGCAAAAATTAATTTAATTCCTTTTAACCCTTGGCCAGGCAGTCCTTACGAATGCTCAACACCCCAAGCAATTTCTGCATTTGCTGAAGTTGTGTACAGGGCAGGGTATGCATCACCCGTGCGCACCCCGCGAGGGCGCGATATTTTGGCTGCCTGTGGACAGTTAAAATCTGAAAGTGTTCGACAGCGCAAATCTAAATGTTCAGCAATATCAACAGAAGAAGCAGCAGCCTAAGCAATTGTTGGTTTGAGTTATAAAAATTTGATTTATAACTCATAATTCGTTAGAATGTGAGTTATATTTTTAGGATTTATACCTCATAATCTAAAAAATGGCTAGGCAGCTGTTTCTTCTGATGATATTTCTGAACATTTAGATTTGCGCTGACGGACACTTTCGGATTTCAGCTGTCCACAGGCCGCTAGAATATCGCGCCCTCGCGGGGTGCGTACAGGTGATGCATACCCTGCCCTGTACACAACCTCAGCAAATGCAGAAATTGCTTGGGGTGTTGAGCATTCGTAAGGACTGCCTGGCCAAGGGTTAAAGGGAATTAAATTAATTTTTGCAGGAATGCCTCGAATTAACTGCAC
>CAMDPB010000005.1 GCA_945903885.1 Candidatus Finniella inopinata | reverse complement strand
AGTACCTGGGTATTCACTTTTTTTAAAACACATTCCCATCCTAAGAAGATTTACTACAGCTAGTTTTTTTTATGCTTCAAGCAGAGCAGTCACTTATGTCATCACCTCTTTTAGCTTGGTGTTTTTAACAGACTTGCTCGGCTACTATGGTTTGTGGGTTATTATGCTACCCGTTAACATAGGATTTATTTGGGGCGTTCAACACTTTGAAAAACTAGAGAAGCAACAACACCAACATGTTCAGGTCACATCCCCAAAGGGACTCAATGAACTTAAAATTGCGGGTTAAAAAAAATAGTAAAACACAAATATGCTGCAGACAATTTCCAAAAAAAAATAAAAGCATTTTTCTGCTTGTTTTTTAAGCACTTTTGCCGTAGCTTGTAGGTCATGAACTCTACAATTAACATTGGCCCTGTTCGCCTTGACATGAACGTTTTCCTAGCACCGATGACTGGTGTTAGTGATATGGCATTTAGGAGCCTTGTAAAACGAATGGGCGCTGGCCTTGTGATTTCTGAAATGATTGCTAGCCAAGCAATGATTCGTCAAACCCGCGCAAGCCTGCGAATGATTCAAGCGCATGGTGAAGAACCCATGGTAGTCCAACTGGCAGGTTGTGAACCAAGTGTAATGGCAGAAGCGGCAAAATTAAATGAAGACTTAGGCGCTAAAATCATAGACATTAACATGGGATGTCCTGTAAAAAAGATCGTTAATGGACACGCAGGCTCAGCTTTAATGCGTGATGAGGCTTTAGCTGCAAAAATTATTGAAGCAACAGTTAAAGCTGTAAATATTCCCGTTACGCTTAAGATGCGTACCGGGTGGGACGATAATAATCGTAATGCACCAAAGCTAGCCAAAATTGCTGAAGACCTAGGTATTCAAATGATCACTGTTCATGGCCGTACACGATGTCAGCTATACAATGGAAGGTCTGACTGGGATTTTATACGTTCCGTAAAAGAAGCTGTGAAAGTCCCCGTTATTGGGAATGGTGATGTTGTTACCGTTGAAGATGCTAAAAATCTTTTAGAAAAAAGTGGAGCAGACGGCGTGATGATAGGCAGAGGTGCTTACGGACGCCCTTGGTTTATTAAACAAGCATATGATTACCTAGCAACTGGAGCAATACCAAATGATCCATCGCTGGGAGAACAGCTAGAAATCATTCTTGAGCACTTTGAAGATATTTTACAGCTTTATGGTACTGAAGGCGGAGTTAAAATTACTCGCAAACATTTAGGGTGGTACAGTAAGGGACTTAAGGATTCCGCAGAATACCGGGTGCGTGTCAACCAAACTGAATGCCCAGTACAAATGCGAGAACTTGTTCGAAATTTTTACAATCAACAAACAGAATTAATATAAAATTATGACCGGGATTGCAGCAGTTATTGAAAGAATGGTGAAAGAATATTTTACCACCCAAGGAGATAATATTACCGATTCAAGCCTATATAACACAGTTCTGCAAGAGGTAGAGCGCCCTCTGTTAGAGCAAACACTCCATGCTGTCAAAGGTAATAAGGCAAAAGCAGCCAGAGTTCTTGGGATCAATCGAAATACTCTTCATAAAAAACTTAGTGAACATGGTTTGTAATGCTGCGTATATGCGCAGGCCTATTCAAGGGTAAGCATTTAAAGTTACCACCTGAATTAGTTTCCAGGCCGTCGTCTGACCGTTTACGTCAAGCTGTTTTCAACATACTCACAAATATACTGAATTTTAATGAACTACGCATTCTAGACGCGTTCGCTGGTTCTGGCGCCTTAGGTTTAGAAGCACTATCACGCGGCGCCGTTTCAGTGGTTTTTTGTGAAAATAACCTGCGAGTTCAGGCAGTGCTTAAAGAAAATATTTTAAATATGGGAAAATCCATCAATAACCAAGTAACAATCACTCGCGATATTTTCGACCTAACAACAGCTTATCCATTTGATGTGATATTTCTAGATCCTCCTTATGACAAAGGACTAGAAGTTAAAGCGCTTCAATACCTACTAGATCAAAAACTTATAGCTCAAAATGGTATTGTCGTTGTTGAACAACGAAAGGGTGGAGTAGCGATAGAGCACTCAGACTTCAGTATTCAGCCTTCACGTGTTTACGGAAAATGCCAGATAACCTTTTTACAGCTAAAGGTTACATTATCAATTTTATGCAGCTAAACGATTAACTGACCAGGCATGTGAGTTATCGTCAAAGCTAAATTCTTCAGCGCCGCCATCTTGTTCAAAAACATTGATTTCTTCAAGAAGTTGTCCTTGATTAAAGATAATTTTTTCATCGTACCCAATTTTGATACCGTAGTTACGAAAGGCAATTGTAAAATGTCTGCTTTTAATTAATGAAGGAATAGCTTTTATTACATCATCAAGGGTAAAAATGTCATGACTGCCCAATTTTTCGACGCAAATCAATGCGTGGTTTGAGCCAGGAAACATTGGCAGTTTTTCAATAAAACCACTTCCTAAACGTGCATTGGTAATCAGCACTCTGTTTTTACCTTTTAAGCCAGAACGACGAATCATGACATCATCGGCTTCAAAAAATGTAGCCCCACCAAATACGACCATACGCTTAACTTGGCGATCGTTCATATTGTAAGGAAGCATAGATAACTTCATTTTCTTGCCGTAACGAATAACTAGCAACTCAGCTTTTTTATTAGCAGCTCCTAAATCATTTACAATTTTATCTAGCTTGTACAAGTTTGGCCCAATTTCTTGCCCATCAATTTCAAGAATACAATCTCCTACTTCTAATATTCCTTCTGCAGGACTATCAGGCATAATGCTATGCACCTTTAAAGCACGATGGAAAGACCCTGGGTATTTCTTTGCATACTCACCCGCACTATCTTCTGGAAAACTATAATACTTAACTAAATCGTCCAATGAGCAATACGTAAGAATGGCTCCCAAAGAAAACCGCTTAGGTTTCTTATTAGCCTTAAGAGCTTCTAAAATGTCCACTCCATAAGCTATAGGAATTGCAAAAGCACTAGTTGCCATGTTAGAAGCAAAAATTATACCAATAACCTGGCCAGAAGAAATGTCGTAAACCATAGACCCACTACCACCACCTTGCATATTTAAACTAATACGCATAGCATGCTGGGGAAGATGTCCTTCAATTTCATTAGGATTTGCCACCACTCCTGTTTGTGTTGAAAAATGACGGTTTTCATTTTTTCCAATAATCAATACGTTCGTACCAACTTGAATAGGTTCACAACTAAGAGGAAGATCTTCCGTTAGACCAAGGTCTTTTAAATCGCCTTGAAAAACAGCTATGTCAGCTGTTGGATCACTATAAATAAGTTTTAATGAGATTTCCTTACCAGATGAAAGTGTTGCGAGGTATTCAGCAATTACTTTATTTCCAGCTGCGACATGAGCATTTGAAAAAACATATCCATTTTTAACATCAACAATAAAACCAGTCCCTGCAGAGGGAGAAACATCTCCATAAGCAGCAACAATGCTACGAGATTTTATACTTACTACGAAAGGCTGTAATTTTGCTAAGAGTTTTGGGTCAGTACTGCAAAACAGAGTACTTAAAAAAATTAGGCTGATGAAAACATATTTCACCAGCCCTAAAATAGGAGCGATAAATTTCATGAAATTTATTTTATTTTTGCTTCACGAAATACTACGTGCTTACGTACAACTGGGTCATATTTTTTAAGCTCTAGCTTTTCTGGCTTCTTGCGTGGGTTCTTTTTCGTAACATAAAAGAAACCTGTATCTGCTGAGCTTAGAAGCTTAATATTTAGAGTTGCTGTTTTCTTTGCCATGATTCATTTTTCACATATCTAATTACTGTTATAATTACCAAATGGTCTGACACTATGCAAGTAAGAAAATCGTTGAGAGGCTAAATACAGTGAATAAAACTGAATTAAGAAGAAAATTAAAAAGTGACCAGGTAGATGAGGCTCAAAAATTGCTAGAACAAGCATATTTGTTAACCAGCCTTGCAAATATAATAGAAACAACCAAGCCAACCTGTGTTGGGCTATATTCAGCTATTGAACAGGAAATTAATTTAAGTTCTATTTTTAAAAAATGCCAAAAACTTCAAATTGCCACAGCTTATCCACGCATTACAGATGATGTAATTACTTTTCACAAAGTTGATTCATTAGACATGCTAAGGGAAAAATCCTTTGGGATTTTCGAACCATCGCAAACAGCACCTTTGGTTATGCCTGATTTATTAGTTGTACCAGGCCTTGCCTTTACAAAAAGCGGTAAGCGCCTTGGGAGAGGAAAAGGACACTATGACCGTTACTTAAGTCAGTACCGCTCGTGCACAGTAAGTTTAGCATTTTCTTGGGCTTTGTTAGATGATCTGCCAACCGAACCCCACGACATGCTGATTGATACGGTGATTAATTATTCACGCTGCCCCTCTCTAGACTCTTAAATATTAATTTTATATATTTAAAAAATTATAATTATTGAAATAGGAAGCCGTTTTGTTTAGAAATAAAGTAATTTTTTGCATAATTACACTTTTTTGTATTTTAAATGCTGCTAGTAATTTAGATGATGATGATGTTCTTTTGCTTAGTCAAATTAGTGCATCTGGTAAATGCTGTGTTACCCCGTTAGTTTCGCAAAAAGGCGGAGCATCACATGGGCCAGCAGCTCAATGGGTAGATGCTAAATATTATTTAAGTGATGGAGAAAAAGCTCACCTCTTTACTGGCACCATTAACTGGGATCTTAGACATGGTGGTTCTGTAACCTTACCAGAATCGTCAGAAATTGATTGGAAATGTTTACAAATTCGACCAACACTTGATGAACAAACACTTACAACGCTCGGCATGGTTGAAGGTGAATTTTTATCCTTTAAACTTAAGACAATAAAAAGAACAGGTGATTCTTTAACAATTAGTCCATATGCAATAATGGTGCGGAAATCAGGTGATACGATAATTCGTAAAAAAATGATGATGAAATATGTGGTCAGTTTAGAATTCACTCAGACTTCTTCAATGGCTTCAAATTTTCATACCTCTAAAGGAATATTAAGCATCAAGTTGCTAAGAACTTACTAAAAAATTATGGTCATAAAAAAAATTCTCCAGGCACATGTCCTAGAGAATTTTTATACAGGAATAAATCAAAAATTAGCCAACTTCATGAACACATCTCTGCAAATGGTTGCTCCAAGACATCTTTTGATTGTCAGGCATGCACCCACCATTATAAACAAACAACTTTCCTCTGTCGCTTGGCGGCATTTCATTATCGCCCTTTCTTTTGCTCCAATCTGCAGCAGTTACTGCTGCAATTTTTTGCTCGTTAGTCAATGGTGAAGTTTTAGCAGCAGGTCTTTTTCCTGGTGCATATGCAGTGCCCACGAAGAACGCACCAACTAGCAATAGTGATAAAGTATATTTCATAATAAACCTCGTTATAGTAAAAAGTTATTAACAATTAAATTATAAACATAAAATAATTAACAAACTGTTAACGCCGTCACTTAAAATACCCAAGCTCTAGAAAATATACCGCACCCCCTGCTATAGTTTTTCAAATAGCTATTGAGTTTTTTATGAAAAGTCCCTTTTTGCAAAACCTACAATCTAAAGGGTTGCTTTTTCAAGCAACAGACCTTGAAGCTTTAGATGAGCTATTTGCAAATAAGGAAACAGTTGTTGCCTATATTGGCTTTGACCCAACCGCTAGCAGCTTGCATGTAGGCAACCTGAGCCAAATTATGACGTTGCGCTTGCTGCAACAACATGGACACAAACCCATTGTTTTAATTGGTGGAGCCACAGCACAAGTGGGTGATCCATCAGGCAAAGACGAAATGCGTCAACAAAATAGTGATGAAACGATTGCTAATAATATTGAAGGTATTAAAGAATGCTTTTCTAAGTTTTTAAAGTTTGGAAATGGCCCCACCGATGCAGTTTTAGTCAACAATGCAGACTGGCTAATGGATATAAACTACATTGATTTTTTGAAAAATTACGGTCGTCACTTTTCAGTAAACCGCATGCTGAGTTTTGATAGCGTAAAATCACGTCTTGATCGGGAACAGCCTTTATCATTCTTAGAATTCAATTACATGATTCTGCAAGCGTATGATTTCATGGAATTGTTTAAAAAGCATAAATGCGTTTTGCAACTTGGTGGATCTGATCAGTGGGGCAATATTGTTAATGGTGTTGAATTAACACGCAGAGTTTTAGGAAAACCAGTATTTGGCCTAACCAGCCCGCTAGTGACAACAGCTAGTGGCGTAAAAATGGGGAAAACTGCCAAGGGTGCAGTTTGGTTAAATGATAATATGCTCAGTCCTTTTGAGTACTGGCAGTTTTGGCGAAATACAGACGATGCCGACGTAATCAAGTATATGAAAATTTTCACCGATTTCACCGTTGATGATCTTGAAAAATACGCAAAGCTTGAAGGATCTGCCTTAAATGATGCCAAAATTGCTTTAGCAGATGCTGCAACTGCAATGTGTCATGGTGCAAGTGTTTTGACTGATATTCATACCCAAGTTCAAGCAGCTTTTGGTGCTGGTAGTGACGCTGACCTTCCCACTAAATGGATAGAAGAATCACAAATTGACATACCAACGTTGGAAACGTTATTGGTGGCTTCTGGATTATGCGCAAGTAAAGGTGAGGCAAAACGCCTTGCCCAAGGCGGCGGACTTCGCATTAATGGCGAACAAGTTACCGATGCAAGGCAAGAAGTTGATGTTTTAGCGTTACGTACTACTTCTATAAAAATATCATTAGGTAAGAAACAACATTGTTTAGTGCAGGTTAGGTAGCAACACTATCTAACCTTTACATAAATATATTCGGTGCGTGCTCCAAATTTTTCAGTGCCTTGCAATTCCAAACCAACAACTGCAAGTTTTTCTGTAAGGTCAGTTAAGTACGTTCTAAACGTGCCTCCAATATCTAAGCTATTTGAGATGAATTCTTCATGGACAGAGAGCATAAAAGCATGATCAATAATATTTTTAATAGGGCTTCTACCTTCTGTTTTTAATTGAGCTAATGCATCCCAAAAACTAGACGTAACCGCATCTCCAAAAATATCAGCATGCGCTCCGCCATCATAAGAAATATTAGCACTAGGACCCCCTTCAGTTATGGCGACAGCAATCTGTCCATCATGGTCACAATGGCAATGCTGGCATGAATTCACAAAAGCTTTTTTTGTGTATGCTTTTGAGAAATCATCAGCAAAATATGCAGATGTTCCAGTAACATCTGCTACCAAGGAATGACCACAACCCAAGACTAATGTATCGGCAGCTCCTTCTAATTCTATGCATTTTAAAAGTGATTGAGCTATTGTATGGCTTGGGTCTATTTCACTACCAAAAAGGTAATCATCACCTGCAACCAATCCATCTGCCAATAAAACCAATCGCATGTTGGTAAGCACAGAATTGGTATATGTATCGTTTGCGAAAAATATTTTACTTAAAAAGTGTTTCAGTAATTCACTATTACCACCACTAGCTTCCAATCGGTGATTGTATGAAGCAACCACACTCTGAGACTGAACCATTAATTCTTCTACTGCAGCTTCAAATCCAACAGCGTCTCCTTCTGTTGTGTGCAATATATTCAAAATCCCTGCAAACATCCCATCGCTATCAACTGCACGCATAAAGGGAGCAAATGTGCGTTCTGCTCTAAATGAGAGGTCATATGTTTCTCTCATTTTTTGCTTAAAAAATTCGCTAGCATAGATTTCTTCCCGGGAAAAAACTACAGGTGATAGTTGAATAGACTCCAAATTTTGTTTGATGCCTTGTGCAACTGGTTGAGCTGGAAATTCATCAGCAAATGCATTCCACCTGGCCTTATCAAAAGTTAAAATTTTAAAGTAGCCAGGAACAGCTTTGCCAAGGCCAAGGCTTTGCACCACTTCAATTTCTGTAACTTCTGTAGCAGCATATGTCGATACTATTAAGCAGAATGCCACAGATAGTTTTTTAAGAATTTTTTTTGCAAACATAATACTAACAACAGATTACTGAACAACTGAAGTTAATATAATTCTAAATGTATTTTTATTTAGTTAATTTTATTTATTAATTGTTATGAAAATAAATAGTATCCAAAACAAGTAGCTGAAATACTTAAAGAAACACTTGCTATTATGTAAGCAAATGCCATGACTATTTGTTGGTTTTGGATCATGCTTAAGCATTCTAATGAAAACGCAGAAAATGTTGTAAAACCACCTAAAAACCCGATAAGTAACATTGGTTTAAACTGTGGAAATTTAGTAGCCACAACCCCTGCCAAAAACCCACCGCTTATATTCACAACCAATGTGGCTACAGGTAATCCCATAATGGGAATAACGCATAAGCTAAGCAAATAGCGACTTAAGCACCCTGCCCCTCCGCTTACAAAAACAATAAGCCCATTAGCCATAAACAACTTGTTCTTGTTGTGGGTTTTGAGCCAGCAGAACCGCAGCAACCAGCCTATGTGCGCCATCAAGATGTGTATTGTGGGTGTAACGCATAAATTTTTCGACCGCTTGTGCTGGATGCGCATATATTTCCGGCTCATTCAAAGCTTGATGGTATAAAAACTGATGAAGTAGGTACCCTAAAAAAGTATCATCACTTAATTTTAAAAGCTCTTGAACGGCTGATTTCAAATCGTTCAAGTTGGTAAGCATCAAAAGCTTTTGTATTGCCAAAATAGTGGTACTGCCGCCTGCTGCTAGAATTTTTTCATAATTGCCAGGCGAACCTGATGCCTGAGATACAATAGCAGGGTCCACAGTGTGTCCTTGGCTAGTAATCACTTGAGCCATGTCACTATCTGACAACGACTTAAAATTGATATTCAAACACCGAGAACGAAGAGTAGGCATTACACTGCCAATACTATGGCAAATTAGGTAAAAAAAGGCATCGTGCGGAGGTTCTTCTAGCATTTTCAATAAAGCATTTGCAGCTTGCCGGTTTAGATTATCCACTGAATCAATAATGATAATTCTAGGGCCCGACACGGCAGCCTTTTGCTTTAAGCTATTTAAAAGGGTGCGCACCTGTTCAATGGTAATGTCGTTTTTAAGCTTTCCGTCATCATATTTGAATTGGCAAATATAGAAATAATTAGGATACGCCCCTGCCATGCATTGTTGTTCAACAATTTTTTTATTAAAAGGGCTGGCCTTAGTTAATGCAGCTATTGCTAAATTTCTAGCCTGTGTTGACTTGCCAATACCACGTGGGCCACTTAGCAAAAACCCATGATGCTGCTTATTTTTAAGCGCTGATTCTAAAGTACTATAAGGTAATGCGTGGCCAATAATCATGCGTTCACAATACCCGGGAAACGGTATAAAAAAAACCCCCATAACGACTTGGGTTATGGGGGGATGATTGTCTTAGCTATTTAGTAAGCAGCGTATCCACGCTCTTTTAATGTATTGATCATAAGATCTATTCGATTTCCGTTACTGCCACCAAACACACCATGACCTTCTGTTAGATACTTTTTAGCAGCCTCTATACTACCATGCCCATTGCGATTCAAAGCATCAATATTTTCTTTAGCCGTCTCTGCATTTTTAAGTGCGCACTTACCAAGAATACCTTTACTTGGCGATGCCATGCAACCTAAATCCACTCTTCCGATATTTAAAACTTTTGGCCCAAGTATATCTTCCCAGGTTTCTAAAACGCTAATTAATTGATGTCTATTCATACTGTTAACTTTACGTGGGTCAGTCCAATCGTATGGGGTCATACGCACGCCTCGTTCTTCTAATTTTGATGCATCTCCTCGAGTTACTGCTCGATCATTATGTTTCAACAATGTAATTCCGGCCCATTTAACTGATCTGTACGCATTTTGGATTACTAATTCCATACCAGTTTCTGTGCCGGTTTTTACCTGTTCAGCCACGCAGAGTGAAGATATCATATAGGAATAATAGTCCCAACGATTTTCTTCAATGGCTGGACGCACTAGACGCCATGCTTGCTTAATTGGAGATTGCACAACACGTGGCATTTTACTACACATTCCCAAAATGAATTTATCAAAGCTAAAGGCCGATTCATGAATATAGTAGGGAATATCAGCATCCCTAAATTTATTCAACATCCACCCATGAATAAGACTAAAACCAAAAGGTTTTGAGAAAAATCCAGGGCTACTGTTAACAACATCAGCAAAATCAACTTCATTTAAATTGATAAATGCTTTTCTTGCGTAAAAACCTGCCAATATGCTTCGCGCAAGGTTAGTATCCCGCTTTGGGTCAAAATTCTCATTAGAAAATATCGTCTTTAGATCATTTGAAATGGAAGTGCTTGTTCCTTTTTCTATAACCACTAGTTTTCCATAATCTTCAGCGTAGTTAACAACGGCTTCCAAACGTACCATTCCCAAAGTAAGAATGGCAAAAATAGCAAAATGTTTTTTAATATTCATTATTTAATCTCCAATTTTTACTCTATTCTTGAATTTAAAATATCAAAAAGAAGTTAAAAAATTGTTAATGATGACAAAATAAAAAATAACTGAGACTATAGAACTGGCCCCTCCGATCAAGTCGGAGGGAAACTGCGAAGGGTGGCGCACGCTATCACTAGCATCCCCAGAACTTAGGCGAACAGCACAAAGTGCTTTGTGAGACTTAGTGTCTTGGGGTCCAGTGGGAGAAATCCGGATTCTATAGAACTGGCCCCTATTGCCAAGCCATAGGGAAACTGCAGTGAGGCATCAGCAAAACGCTAGCTTAATCACCAACTATAATTGTCGGCATTCCAAGCACAATTTTTCCACCATGGCCACATGCATCAGTCATACGGGCCATAGGCTTTCCGTGCGCCATAACCGTAGCACTTGCGGCAGCAACCTTATCAGGAGGGCCAACACAGACAGAGGTATCACCAATATTTACAGCGGGCGGACCACCTACTAATACGGTAGCGGCAGTGCCGATAGCTGGTCCACCTACGTGAGGAACAATAGCCGTTACACTTGGACAGACATGTAAAGAACCCATAAATGCCGCTGGTTTTCCCATAATTTCCTCTTTATATAGATTTAAGTGATCTTAATGGAATTTCAATTTCGCTTGGCTCATCAAGGGTAAGGGGGTTGGGGTCAAGCTCTTGAAAGCGCCTAGCACTTACAAGCACTCGCTGTTCAAATGAACCTACCGTGCTGTTGTAAGCTTCAACTGCCGTTTCAAGCCCCTTACCCATGCGGCCCATATGGCCTGACATATCACCCAAGCGCTTATAAAGTTCCTGCCCCAAAACTGAAATAGCCTTGGCGTTTTCTGCAATATTTTCCTGACGCCAACCATAAGCCACAGCACGCAACAACGCTATTAATGTTGTAGGTGTTGCCATAAGGACTTTTTCATTAACACCCGCTTCTATTAATCCAGGGTCAGCCTGTAGTGCGGCACTAAACATTGCTTCATTGGGAATAAATAACACCACAAATTCTGGGCTGTTTTCAAATTGTTCAAAGTAGCTTTTTTGTGAAAGTTGGCGAATGTGTGTGCGCACATGGCGTGCATGATCTTGAAGCTTTTGTGCTTTTTGGTCATCATCTTGTGCTTCTAAATAATCAAGGTAAGCAGCCAAAGGAGTTTTGGCATCAATCACAATGGTTTTGCCTGCTGGCAATCGGACTACCATATCAGGTCTTAGCTTGCCAGCAGAGGTAGAAACTTGTTCTTGAAAATCAACATGATCAACCATGCCGGCCATTTCAATCACGCGTTTAAGCTGCATTTCTCCCCACTGCCCCCGGGCATGCGGCGTTCGCAGGGCTTTAACCAGGGTTGCTGTTTCTTGACGCAAATCTTTTTGCCCTATAACCATGTCAGTAAGTTGACGCTTCAAATCAGCAAATGCTTCAATACGATGTTTTTCAACCGTTTGAACCTGGGTATTTACTTGCTCTAAAGATTTTGAAATGGGTTCAAGCAAATGCTTAAACTGCTCTTGCCGCTGCTCGAATGTCAGATTTGCTTTTTCCAAAACCCCATCAAACTGCGCTTTAGCTAGACCTAAGAATTGATTTGATTGATTAATTAAAGCTTGCTGGGTAAGACGCTCAATTTGTTGTTGCCACATTTGTTGAACTTGCTGGTCAGTTTGAGTTTGACTACGTAGTTGAATGTTTTCAATAAGTATCGATTGTTTTTGATTAAATAACCGAGCACAAAACAACCCAAGGCAAGCGGTAAAAAGGGCTAATGCCCAAAACATCATATCAAAATTCATGGTCTTTTTACTTTCTTATTGCGCTGTCCAACCACCATCCATGGTTAAAGATGCGCCATTAATTTGAGCTGCCCCAGGGTTACATAAAAACAAAACAAATTCACCAATTTCTTCTGCAGTTGCGAAACTTCCGCTGGGTTGTTTTTCTAACAATAAGTTAGACCGAGCAAGGTCCACACTAATACCCTGATCAGCTGCCAGCTTCTCAATTTGCGCTTCAACCAGTGGCGTTAATACCCACCCTGGGCAAATGGCATTACACGTTATGCCTTGTTTTGCATTTTCTAATGCTGCAACTTTTGTAAGCCCAACTATACCATGTTTACTAGCAACATAGGCTGATTTATTTGCCGATGCCACTAAACCATGACATGAAGAAATATTGATAATTCTTCCCCACTTTTGTGCCTGCATAAAAGGCAAAAGATGCTGCATAAAATGAAACGCTGACGATAAATTTACAGCCAAAATCTGATCCCATTTCTGCACAGGAAATTCTTGAATAGGTGCTACATACTGTATACCTGCGTTGTTAACCAAAATATCAATGCTGATGTTAGCAGCGCTTAAGTCATTACAAAATTGTTCAATAGACTGAGGATTGCCTATATCAACACAGTAGTATCCCAAAACTTTACCCAGCCCAGTTAGATCTTTCACTAAAGGCGCAACTTGAGCATGGGATTCCACACCATGGAGCACCACTTGATAACCATTTTTCAAAAGCACTTTAGCGATACCGTACCCTATACCACTTGATGAACCCGTTACTAACGCAGTCCTTACAACTTTCATTGCGCTCCCCTTACAAATTTGATATGTTGACAGGTCGTTAGTCCATTTGGCCATATCCCCCTTTTATTAGCAATATGATGAAAAATTTCAAGAACAGGATTCCTGCGTCTATTTGGGCTATTGGCTTTGCCAGCATGCTTCTTAATATGTCAGCCGTAATGATTTTTGGCATTGCTGCTTTATATGTAAAGCAAATATTAGGAGTTGCTACGGGGATAGTATTGTTGCTTGAAGGAATCTTTGAGGCCCTGGCTTATGTAATGAAGCTTTTTTCGGGTGTTATTAGTGACTATTTACGTAAACGAAAATTAGTTATGGTGTGGGGATTTGCACTAACTGTAATTGCTAGAGTGTTTTTTGCTTTGTCATCAAGCTTTGGGGTTTTATTAACAGCACGCATACTTGATCGTTTAGGAAATGGAATACAATCGACTCCTCGGGATGCGTTAGTAGGTGACCTCGCTCCTGAAAATACTAAAGGTGCCTGTTTTGGCCTTAGACAAAGCTTAGCGGTCGCTGGATCATTCATTGGTGGCTTTGTTGGCATTTGGTGCATGATAACCACCAACCAAAATTTCCAAATAGTCTTTGCTGTAGCTAGTGTTCCAGCTTTTCTTGGGCTTTTGCTTGTTATGTTTTTTGTAAAAGATTCTCATGAAAATGAAGTCTGTGCTGATAAAAAGCCCATTCGGCACCCTATCCATTTAAGTGACCTAAAACGACTAGGGAAACCTTATTGGATTTTAATGGCCATAGCACTTGTTTTCATGAGTGCCCGTGTTGGCGAGTCAGTTCTAGTATTACATGCTACGGGTAGCTTTAATCTGGATCAAAGCTTTTCTCATGCAATTTTAATTTTATATAACGTTATGAATTCTTTGTGTT
>CAMDPB010000004.1 GCA_945903885.1 Candidatus Finniella inopinata | reverse complement strand
TACTTCTTTTTTTTTGTGTTCCGGTAAAGCTTCAATAAAACTCATGCCTAAGGCTCGGTGCTCAAGTTCTTCTTTTAAAAAGTGCTGTGAATAAGTAAATTGCTGATGTTCTAGAGGTGAAAAATAATTTTGATTTTCGAATGCTTTTTTCCATTCTCCAAGCTCAAATCGGACAATTGCTTCATGTGGATAAGAGAAAATAATTTTATGATATTCGTTTACCCACTCAACTTTGCCATTTCGTTCTTGGAATACAAGTACTAAATAACCATTTTGTTTTAGTACTCGTGCAATATCACCGAGAGCAGGATAGTTGGCGAACCAATGAAAAGCCTGAGCAGCAAGGACCCCATCAAACATATTGTCTTTAAAGGGAATGTCTTCTGCCTTTGCTATTACTGAAGATAATTTGGGATGCTTTGATTTTAAAATCTTTAGCATGTTTGGTAACCATTCGGTTATCATCGGGCTAAGGTCATGTTGTACTAGTAAGTCGGTAAACTTACCTGTACCTGCAGCAAGTTCAAGTAATTTTGATGATTTGTCAAAAAGAAGATTTTTTTTTAAAAAATCCGCTACCGTATTTGGATAACTGGGTCGGCTTATTTCATATATTTCAGAACATGTATCAAACGATTTTGCTAAAGAATTCACACTCACACTTTCTCTGGTGGAGCCTAGGGGAATCGAACCCCTGACCTCTACAATGCCATTGTAGCGCTCTCCCAACTGAGCTAAGACCCCAATATCTTCTGTTTTAAGTGTAAAACATTCTTGTGACAAGTCAAAAACTTAATTATCAATAAAAAAAAGGTTTGTGATTTTTATGAATTGGGAAGATACGGGAATTGTTCTGAAATACAGAACCTATTCTGAAAAACAACTGATTGCTAGCGTGTTTACACAACAACGTGGTCGTGTTGACGGGATGATCACACGTACCAAGTCAACTATGCCTCAGCCTGGAGACTTATGTTCTGTTTACCAGAAAGCAAGGCTTGAGCAACATTTGGGAACTTTTAAATTAGAAACTAAGCAAAGTCATTCAAGCTTACAATTTTGTGATGCGACGCGAGTTTATGCTCTTAAAACAATGCTGGAAATGTTAGGTTCGTTATTGCCTGAGCATCATCCATACTTAAATTTATGGAATAAAGCGAACGAAACACTGCAACTTTTTTATCATCCAGCTGAAGCGATTAAAGCATATTGTTTTTTTGAAGTGTTACTGATTGAAGAATTGGGATTTGGTCTAAGCTTAGATTCTTGCGCAGTAACTAAAACACTTGAAAATTTAACTCATGTTTCGCCAAAGACAGGATGTGTTGTTTGTTACGAAGCGGCGTTTCCCTATATTAACAGACTACTGGTACTGCCAGCTTTTCTAATTAATAAAGATAGTTCTCCTACAAAATTAGATTTTGTAAATTCATTACTACTGACTGGACATTTTCTAGTGAATCATGCAAGTCATCACAAATCCTTACCATTAGCGCGTCAGGAACTGATGCAGAAATTACGAGTGTAAAGCCTACTCAAGCTGACCAAGAGAGCGGATTTTTACTTTCGGGTGCACTTCATTTTGCGACATTATAACCACTGATGGTCGCACTCTTTCAAGAATTGATCTGATGAATGAACGAATATAGGCAGTGGTGACAAGAACTGGCATTTCACCCATCATTGCAAGTCGGTCATAGGTTTCATTGCAACGGAAAATAAATTCCTGCATCTGGCTTGGGGGCAGGGCTAATTGACGTGCATCACCATCACCAACAACGGAATCACTGATTATTTGTTCCCATTGCGGACTTAAAGTGACAATGTTTAAAACACCCTCGTTATCAGCGTTACTAAAAGTAATTTGTCTGCTTAAGCGTAGTCGCACGTGTTCAGTAATGGTTACAATGTTTCTTGAAAAATTACATGCTTCTGCTATGCCTTCAAGAATTGTTGGTAGGTCTCGAATTGACACTCTTTCACCAACTAAATTTTGTAGTACGCGCTGAATACCGCCTACTGTAATTTGGCCAGGAACAACATCATTTAGAAGTTTTTTATAGGTTTCACTCATGTCATCAAGTAATTTTTGAACATCCGCAAAGGTTACTAACTCGCCAATATTGTCTTTAATGACTTCGGTTAAATGGGTTGTTAAAACAACTGATGGTTCAACAATTGTGTAGCCTAAGTTTTCAGCATCTGCTTTTGCAGATCCTGAAATCCACATTGCAGGTAATCCAAAGCTTGGTTCTCGAGTATGTTCTCCTCTTAAGGCGATTGGTTCTGCACGAGGATCCATAATCATCAACTCACCAGGTTTTAGATAGCCTTTTCCGGCATCTAGTTCTTTGATGCGAATGACATATTCATTATTGCCAAGCTGCATATTGTCTTGGATACGAACTTGAGGAAGATAGATTCCCATCTCTTGCTGCAATTGCGTACGCAGATTTTTAATTTGTTCTCCAAGCTGTCGGTTTTTTTCACCATTTAAAAGTGTAAGCAAGCCATAACCAAGCTCAAGTCGGATCATATCTAATGGTAACGTGATCACCGGGGTTGTTGCTTGTTGCGATGCTTTTTTGTCTTCATCGGTATCTTTAACGTGTTGATCAAGATTCTTTTTGTTTTCGACATTCAGTTGCTCTTGATAAGAATTCCATGAAGCATATCCTGCAAGTGATGCCAGAATTATGAAAGGAGTTATTGGAATACCTGGTAGTAGGCCCATTGCTGCCATTACAAATGAAGCCATGCCTAACGCTGTTGGATACGCGCTTAATTGACGATATAAGGCTTTATCAGTTGCTCCTTCAATGCCAGCTTTTGAAACCAACAAGCCAGAGGCCATAGAAACAATAAGAGCGGGAATTTGTGTTACTAAACCATCCCCTACAGTTAAAAGTGTATAGGTATGAAAAGCATCACCAAAACTCATATTATTTTGAGCAACACCAATGATAATACCGCCAATGATATTGATGAATGTGATAAGAAGCCCTGCAATTGCATCACCACGCACAAACTTGGCAGCACCATCCATTGCTCCGTAGAAATTACTTTCAGATTCAATTTCTTTACGACGTCTACGTGCTTCGGATTCATCAATCATGCCTGCAGCTAAATCTGCATCGATAGCCATTTGCTTTCCTGGCATTCCGTCCAAACTAAATCTGGCAGCAACTTCAGCGATACGACCAGAACCCTTAGTAATAACAACAAAGTTAACGATGATTAAAATGGTGAAAACCACAATTCCAATAACAAAATTTCCCCCTATAACAAACTGTCCAAAAGCTTCAATGACTTTCCCAGCAGCTGACGTACCTTCATGACCATGAGATAAGATTAATCGTGTCGATGCCACATTCAAAGATAGGCGGATCATCGTAGCTATCAGAAGAACCGTAGGGAATGAGCTGAATTCATTGGGTTTCATAATGAACAATGAGGTCATCAAAATCATCACGGAAAATGTAATAGAAAGTGCTAAGGCAAAATCCATTAATGGCCTAGGCATTGGCATTATTAGCACAACCATTATGATCAAAACTCCAACTGCAAAAGATATATCAGTTCGTCGGATTAGATCAGCAAAGCTAGGGGGGGTTGCTTTAAATTCAACAGCAGCTGCCATTCTGCGTTCTCCTATAGGCAGGTAGAGGGAATGTTAGAGTCTGAATACTCTTTTAACTTATTGCGTAAAGTACGAATAGAAATGCCTAAAATATTTGCAGCATGCGTTCGATTTCCAAGACAATGATCTAAGGTGTGTAAAATTAATTCTCGCTCAACTTCAGAAACCTTACGCCCAACTAAAATTGGGCTAGATCCGGATCTATCTCCCTGCACTGGTCCATTTAACCCAAAAATATCTTCAGGCATGATGGTATCTTCTCGGGCCATAAGAATAGCTCGATGCATGCTATTTTCCAATTCACGCACATTCCCTGGCCAACTATGCGTAAGCAGAGAATTAAGCGCAGTTGTAGATAAATTTTTGGGAGTAATGAGATTGAGTTCGCAATATTTTTGAATAAAATACTTGGCTAATGGTTCAATATCCCCTACACGCTCTCGAAGGCTTGGCATATTAATATTCACCACGTTTAAGCGAAAATATAAATCCTCACGAAATTCTTGCGCTTTTACGGCTTCCAACATATTACGATTCGACGTGGCAATAATGCGAATGTCAATTCGAACGGGATGTGCACTACCAACACGATCAATGACTCGTTCTTGAACGGCACGTAAAAGCTTAGCTTGTAGTCTAGGATGCATCTCTGTAACTTCATCGAGTAGCAACGTGCCACCAGAAGCTTCTTCAAATTTTCCTATACGTCTAGCAATAGCACCTGTAAAAGATCCTTTTTCATGGCCAAATAATTCGGACTCAAGCAAATTTTCTGGAATCGCAGCACAATTTATAGAAACAAACGGACGTTCTCTACGTTTTGATTGCTGGTGAATATAATTTGCCATTATTTCTTTACCTGTTCCAGATTCTCCAGTGATTAATATATTTGCTTCGCTTGGTGCAATACGATTCGCAAAGGTTAAAATTTGCTTTGTTTTTGGGTCATTATGAATAACATGTAAATCTTCTCTAGTTACAGCTTGAAGAACTGCTGCAATTAATTCTGGATCTGGTGGTAAAGTAATGTATTCTTTGGCTCCTGCACGAATCGCTTCAGCTGCACGGTCAGGATCTGGGTTAACCCCACAAGCGACTACTGGGACGACTATACGTTCATTCTTTAATGCAGTTAGAAATCTTACGATATCGAGTGTTAGGTCAACCATGACCATGTCAGCACCCTTACCCGAACGCAAGCTTTCAAGACCTGCATCAATTTCGGGCACATGCGAAACTTTCGCACCATTATTAATCGCAATTTTCGCAGCTGAGCTAACATATCCATTCAAAGATCCAACAATTAATAAACGCATATTTATTTTTCCTTATACTTTGTTTTTACCTTTAATAATTTCAGTCATTGTAATGCCAAGCTTATCTTCCACCACAACAACTTCCCCGCGGGCAACTAGAAGATTATTGACATAAATATCAATTGCTTCGCCTACGCGACGATCAAGTTCAATAACGGCTCCTCGACCAAGTTTTAATAATTGATGTACAGGAATGCTTGCACTACCTAAAACGGCAGAAACTTTAACTGGCACTTCAAAAACAGCTTCTAGTTTTTTTGGGTCTTGGTTGTGCGAAATAAAATCTTTTAGCTGTTCATTAACAATAGAAGTATCTTCTTTAAACTCGCTCGCCCAAGATGCTGTTAATTCTTCTTGCTTAATATTTTCTTCACCAAAGTTTATTGTTGTATCATTTTCTGGATTTTCTGTCCTATCCATGACATTCTCCTTGTGTTGCGTCTGTCTTTAAGTACTCTTGTAACTTTGATTCAATTTCTTGATAGCGTGTATCTAAATTCCATTTGGCGCCTCCGCCTTCCCATTCAATTTCACACGCACTATCTGTAAACTCAGGAACTTTTATAATATCTATTGTTTCAGGATAGGCCGAACATAAATTTTGTAAACGCTCTAAGACATCTTCATAAAGATATTCAGAAATTTTCACTTGAATAGGTACACGAACTATCAAAGATTTAATGACATCTTTTAAAAGACTTTCCATTTCTTTTTTTCCTTGTTTTTTAAAAAAAACTGGCATTGATTTTTGTAAAACAATAAAACATACCTTTACAATGCTTGGGAAAAAATTTTCAAGAAAGGCCTTCTCTAGTTCTGTAATTTCTTTAAGAGAAAGATCAACTTTTGAAAGAATTTCCTGAACAATAACATCAATTTCTCGGGTAGCCTTTAGTTTACCCTGAGAAATTCCTAGTTCTATTCCTTCATTAAATCCTTTTGTATAACCTTCCGATTCGGCATTCTTGGTATCTTCGTAGGTAAACGCTAGGCCGTCATTTTCGGTGACAAACTCAAGCATTACCAATGGCTTGGAATTTTCACCTATAAAATTACTATAATTTTTATTTTTGTTTTCCATTACTACTCTACTAACTCTTCGCCACTTTCAGCGCTGCTACGTATGCTAATCTCACTACGAGCAGCCATATCTTTTGCAATCGCTACGATTTCATTTTGAGCTTTTTCTACATCTTTTAATCTTACTAGGCCCAAAATACTCATCTCGTCTAATAATAGTTTTGCGCCACGTTCAGACATGTGTTTAATAAACTTCTCTTTAATGCGGTCCTGTGTGCCCTTTAAGGCTATCGCTAACTTAGATCTATCAACAGCTCTTAATACAACCATAATACTTGCTTTATCAATTTGACCTAAATCTTCAAAAGTAAACATTAAATTACGAATTCTTTCGGCAACATCAGGTTTTTTTTGTTCGAGGTTGCTTAGTAAACGCATTTCTGAAGAGCGGTCGAGATTATTAAAAACTTCAGCGACCATCTCGTAAGGGTCTTTTTTTGAAGATTTACCTAATGTACTAATGAACTCACGATGTAGAGTACTTTCTATATCTTCAAGTACTTCTTTTCTAACAGTATCCATGCACAGTAAGCGCTCAACGATTTCATCTGCCATAGCCTCAGGTAAACAGGAGAGAATTTTTGCAGAGGTCTCAGGACGTATACGAGACAAAATTACAGCAATAGTTTGTGGAGATTCATTTTTTAGATATCCAGCTAATAGTTCTTCATCAACACTGCTGAGCTTATCCCATAAATTTCTGCCAGCAGGCCCACGAATATCATCAATAATCTTGTCAACTTCCTCTTGCTTCATTAGCTTTAAAAGCAGGCGCTTAGTACTTTCGACAGAACCTACCAATGAGCCAGAGCTAGATATTTCATTAACAAATTCAATGCATAGCGATTCAACTGATTGAGAGCTTATGGTGCCAAGATTTGCCATAGCCTGCGACAGATCTTTGATTTCTCCTGATTCAAGATGTGTAAATATTTTCTGTACTTGTTCTTCAGGGAGAGAAAACATCATGATTGCTGCTCTTTCATTGCCTGTATAAATACTTTTTTCTTCCACTATTTTTGCAAATTCTTCTGCCATATCTATTTACCCGAATACATCCAAGCTCTAATAATTGAAACTGCTTCTTCTGGGTGCCGATCAACAAGTTCGGCAATTTTTTTAATTGGTGAGTGCTTAACCATTCCTTCAATTTGATCAATGTTTATATGCGATTGCTCTTGTCTTGAAGCTAAGCTAGCTGCAAGTGTTTCCGCATTTGACTGTCCACTCTTATGAATTTGAGAAGACTGATCTCCTTGGCCAGCTGCTCGCCTACTAGGGTCATTTGAGATTAATGAAGCTAACATTTCTTCGGTTGAAGCTCTTGGTGAAATGGCTTTCATTAAAGATACAATAAGTGGCTTAATGACTGTAAATAAGCCTATCAGAACAACAAGGGCTGTGATGCCTAATTCAGCTATCTTGTTTAAATTCAAACCAAAAAATGGCTTCTCTTTATCTTCTGGCGGAACGTCTTGAGACAGTTCACTAAACTTCAAGTTGATTAAACTAACGACATCACCACGGTCCTCTTTATATCCCGTTGCTGTCATCACAAGTTCTTTTAATTTTTTAAGTTCTTCGTCTGTGCGGGGTTGATATTCTTGAGTGCCATCTTCTTTCTTTTTATAATTTCCATCTACCATAACAGCAATAGATAAACGCTTTATGGCACCTAATTCTTTAACATAGGTTTTTGTTGTATTTGAAATTTCGTAGCTAATATTTTCTTCAATATTACTTGTTTGATTTTTATTCAAGTTTCCAGCTGCCCCTTGAGCATCTGGACCAACGGGTAAAGAATTCTGAATTGAAACTGAATCACTGGAAGTAGAGCTTTCGTGTGAATCGCCGCCTTCCTCATTAATGATTTGGCTTTTAATTACTTGTCCTTCTGGATCAAATTGCACAGAAGTCGATGATACTTGATCAAAATCCATATCAACTGATACTTCTGCTCTAGTTTTATTTAATCCTAGCGTACGGTCAAGAAGCGCTTCAATCGATTTTGAGATTCTCTGCTCATATTCTCGTTGCGCTGCTTGTTGCATCGTAAGGCTATCCTTTGATTCCGCTGAATCATTTCCACGAGCAAGTAAATTTCCTCTATCATCTACAATTGAGACCTGATCTAAAATCAAACTGGGAACTGCTGAAGCAACCAAATAACGAACTGATTGGACTTGAGTTGCCGAAAGAGCCGCTGATCCTTTCATGCGTATCATTACAGATGCAGAAGGCTCTTGTTTATTTTCGCTAAAAAGTTCGCGTTTTGGAATGACTAAGTGTACCCGTGCAGTTTGAATTCCTTGGATTGTTTGAATTGATTTTCCAAGTTCGCCTTCCAATGCTCTGATTTGATTTATTCCCAATAGAGCATTGGTTGTACCCAAAATATCTTGCTTGTCAAAAATTTCATATCCAACACCGCCCCCAGATGGCATGCCACTTTGTGCTAGCTCCATCCGTAATCTTGAAATATCATCGATGGGAGCGTAAATTTGTGTACCATCCCCTTTTACTTCAAAAGGGATGCCCATAGATTTTAGCTTTTCTAAAATACGACCACCTTCGGCCGCTTCTAATTGATTATATAACAAAGCCATTTCTGTTTGATTAGCACGCACCATGATGTAACCAAAAAATGCCATCAAACCAAGGCCAATTCCTGCCATAGTCATAACGCGTCCGGTGCCAAAACGTTGCAGTATTTCGTTCAAGGGTGTGCTCAATATGCTTGTTTATACCCTTAAGTTAGTCTGAAGAGTTAAATAATTGGTTAACAACTCGGCAAAAATTGCCTAAATAAAATTATTTTGGGAAAAAAATGCCCCCTAAGGTGTATAGGAGGCTGAAAATTAAGGAAAGCTAATAGGTTTTATTCTTTAATAATCTGTTTAAAAAACTGAGTTTCAAGCTTACGCATATCTCCGTTTCTAATCATGTCATGTATTTTTTCATTGATAGGCTCAAGTAAAGGAGATCCTTTATTTTTTCATTGATAGGCTCAAGTAAAGGAGATCCTTTTGGTAAAACGATAGAAAATGTGATAACCGTTTCTTCAATAGGAATAATTTTTAAATTAGGATTAATACTCTGCAGTTCATATGCTTCTGAATATCCCGTGATTATTGCTTGGCATTTACCTTCGTGTAATGCATCTAATAATTCAGAAAACTTTATTCGTTTTAACAGTTTAACATTTTGAAATTTTATTTTCATATCATTTTCATATGTTGTGCCTGATTCTACACCCACAACCTTATTAGATAAGTCGTCAAGACTGCGTATTGAGGTTGCAAAAGGGACAACGACAACGGTCATTGACCTGTGGTACGGAATAGTGAAATCAACTTCTTTTTCACGCTCTGGTGTTTTTGCAATAGTTGAAATTGCTCCATCAACATGTTTTTCTTTGACGGTTTTTAGAATGCCCTCAAAAGCTATATCGTGAAAATGAATTCTTTTTTTTAAACTTTCTGCAACCGCATTAATAATTTCAATTTCAAAACCAGCTAATTTCCCATCTTTGCTATAAATGTAAGGCGGGTAATCACTGGCAATAGCAATGTTTAAAACAGAATCTACTTTATGTTTATCATTGCTTTCTGGAGATTTTTCACAACCAACAAAAAGTAAAAAGCTTAAAATAATACTCAAATATCGCATAGTAACTTACCCCTTTAATTGATTCATATCACTTAAGAACACGCTACCACGATTACGATAGTAGAGCACCATTATTGCCAATCCTATTGCTGCTTCAGCTGCAGAAGTGGTTAGAACAAAAAGTGAAAATATTTGTCCATCCAGATCCTTCAAAATACAGGAAAAACCAACGAAGTTAATACTCACACTTAAAAGCATAATTTCTATAGATAGCAAAACTAAAATGACATTATGTCTTCGGTGATAGATACCGAATAAGCCTAGGCAAAATAGATATATTGCCGGTACTAAAACAAAAAGGTGATTCATACATCTACACCTTTATGGAATGGAATTTTCTCTAAACTCAGAGTATCGGCAGGTTCACGATTCACTTGTTGGTTAATATTTTGATGAATGATCTTATTGCGTGTTCGTAGTGTCAAAAGAATAGCGCCGATCATTGCTAACAAAAGCAATAAACCAGAAAGCTGAAAAATATAAAAATACTGGGTATATAAGTGATTCCCAATAGCACTAGTATTTGTAGTCATTTGTGGAATTGGAAGCGCAATAACATCGATTGCTTTTTCCCAAGTCTTCCACGGTAATACAGCAATTATGAGCTCCACAAAAAGTATGCACGCTAAAACGGCGCTAAATCCTGTGTACGGGCTAAATTCAAATTTGAGTTTCTTTGGGTCGACATCCATCATCATGACAACAAACAAAAATAAAACAGCAACAGCGCCTACGTAGACAATTACCAACATCATGGCTAAAAATTCAGCTCCCCATACTAGAAATAAACCAGCGGCATTAAAAAAAGTCATTATTAGTAATAACAAGCTATGTATTGGAGTTCGCATAAGAACTACTCCGGTTGCTGAACCTAGCAAACCAAAAACAAACACAAAATAAAGAATACTTTCACCCATTAACCACACTCTGCATTATTTTTAAGGTTTTCTTCAAGTGCTGTTTCCCAACGATCACCATTGTCAAGCAAACGTTCTTTATTAAAAATAAGTTCTTCATGGGTTAATGTTGAAAATTCAAAATTAGGTCCTTCCACAATAGCATCAACAGGACATGCTTCTTGACAGAGACCGCAGTAAATACATTTTGTCATGTCAATATCAAATCTCGTGGTTCTTCTGCTGCCGTCTTCGCGTGGCTCAGCTTCTATAACAATTGCTTGGGCAGGGCAAACCGCTTCACATAACTTACATGCAATACATCGTTCTTCTCCGTTGGCGTAGCGCCTCAAAGCATGCTCACCTCTAAATCTTGGACTTTGCACAGCTTTTTCAAAAGGATACTGGATTGTTACTTTACGTTTAAACATGTATCTAAACGTTGTAAAGAGACCTAAGCCTATATCATATAGAACTAATCTTCTAAGGTATTTTTTTAGCTTTTCAATTTTTTGTAACATCAGATAGTCTCAACCTGTAAAAGCTTTATAGCAGCAACTAATACGACAGCTATCAATGATAGTGGCAGAAATACTTTCCATCCTAAACGCATAAGTTGATCGTAACGATACCGGGGTAAGCTAGCTCGTACCCAAATGAATAAAAATAAAAAGAATGAAATTTTTAAAGCAAACCAAATATAACCAGGAATCATCGTGAATAGAGGTATGTTGAAAGGTGGTTGCCACCCACCAAAAAATAGAATCGCATTCATGGCACTTAGCAAGATCATGTTCGCATATTCGCCTAAGAAAAATAGCGCAAAAGGAAATGATGAATATTCAACATGATACCCTGCAACTAATTCAGCTTCAGCTTCAGGCAGATCAAAAGGTGTTCTGTTTGCTTCAGCCAAGGATGAGATGAAAAATATTACCCACATAGGGAACAAATATAGGATGAACCATGTATCTTGCTGAGCTTTCACAATCGCTGAAATATTTAGTGACCCAACTTTAATTAATACAGTGATAATAATTAAGCCTATTGAAACTTCGTAAGATATCATTTGTGCGGCAGAACGCAGAGATCCAAGAAATGCATACTTTGAGTTACTAGCCCAACCAGCCAGAATTATTCCATACACAGCGAGTGATGAAACAGCAAATATGTAAAGAATTCCAACATTAATGTCTGCAATTACTACTCCTTCATCAAATGGAATCACTGCCCAAGCTGCAAGGCTAAAGCCAAAAGTTAGGATAGGAGCTAAAATAAACAGCGCTTTGTTAGAAGCAAAAGGTATAGTTATTTCTTTATGTAAAAGCTTGATAGCGTCTGCAATGGGCTGCAACAGACCAAATGGTCCCACCATATTTGGCCCAATACGCAGTTGCATTGCACCAATAATTTTTCGTTCTGCATATGTGAGATACGCGACAGTTAAAATTAAAGGTAGGATGATAGAGAAGCACTTCACTGCGATCCAAATAATATTTGGAAGTAGAAACCATACATAAAAGAACACCTCTACAAGTGAAATATTAAATAATTCCACGTTGGCCCCCCTGAATTTCATGAATTGCACTAGCCATATTGGCCGAATGACGACTAATTACGTCATGCATATAGTAATTTGTAACAGCTAATTCAAAACGTTTAGAAATGTTTTTTGAAGGTGGTGCTTTAAATGGCTCAAATATTGTTGAATGACTAAATTTTGGTAATAAATTTTGGAGTTGAGTGAGGGTATTAAACGGAAGTGTCTTTTTTAACGCTTCAGATAAGGCTCTGATGATTTTCCAGTCTTCTTTTGCATCTCCAGGTGGGAGCAATGCTTGGTTGGTTTGCTGGCTTTTGCCTTCCATGTTTACATAGGTGGCGACTTTTTCAGTATATGCAGCTCCTGGTAAAATTACATCTGCTCTATGTGCTCCTTTATCTCCATGGTGTCCTTGATAAATAACAAATGCATCTGCAAAATCTGCATCAATATCAACATTTAATAAATATAATATTTTAATATCTGAGGTTATTGTGCTTTCAAGAATTTGGTAAAAATCCTTGCCGTCGGATACTGGTACAAATCCGACATCTAGTCCACCAACACGACCCGCTGCTGTGTGTAATACATTGACTTGGGCACCAAATTTTTTATGTAGTTCATTTGTTTGATGTAAAATCGATGTTGAGCTATCGTTCAAAAAGCAGCTGGTTCCTAGTATTAATACTGGGTTTTTTGCAGATTTTAAAAGCTTAGAAAATGGATGTGATCCTTTTGCAATTTCAGTTAATACCGATGGATCATCGCTTAAAAATTGGTACGGATATGCTAAATCAACCTGTTCACCAATTAATCCAATCGTGCAATTATTTTGTCTAACAGCTTTGCGTAAACGCGCATTAACCATTGTCGCTTCGTGTCGTGGATTGCACCCTATTAGTAAAACAACATCGGCATTTTCTATATTCTTGATTGTGGAATTAAATAGATAATTGCTTCTGTGGTCATAGGGAATCATGGAACCATCGGTTCGACAATCTCGGTTTTTTACGCCCATTGCATCTAGCAGCATTCTTAATGCTAGTTGACTCTCTTGATCAACTAAATCACCGGCAAGCGCTGCAATTTCTGAAGGATCAGTCTTCACTATTTTTTTGCGAATAGTATTAAACGCTTCGTCCCAAGAACAAGGAGCTAATTTTCCATTTTTTCGAATATAAGGCTTATCAAGACGTTGACAAGACAGCCCGTCATAAGCAAAGCGCGTTTTGTCGCTAATCCATTCTTCGTTGATATCTTCATTTATTCGAGGTAAAATTCGTAACACCTTACTATCACGTACATCAATACGAATGTTGCTACCTACTGCATCAAGGACATCAATAGAATCTGTGTGCTGCAATTCCCAGGGTCGTCCATGGAATGCGTATGGTTTATTTGTAAGTGCACCGACTGGGCAAATATCAATCATATTGCCAGAAAGTTCAGAGCTAATAGCCTTATCTAAATAGCTGATAATTTCGGTATGTTCACCACGACCATGCGTTCCCATTTCTTGCACGCCTGCTATTTCAGTTGCAAAACGCACACAACGAGTGCAATGAATGCAACGATTCATAACCGTTTTGATGAATGGTCCCATGTATTTATTAGGAACGGCGCGCTTGTAAAATTTATATCGACTATTTCCTGAACCATAGTTCAGGGTCAGGTCTTGTAAATCGCACTCACCACCTTGATCACATATAGGACAATCAAGCGGATGATTAATTAAAAGCAGTTCTAAAACGCCTTTCCTGGCGTCTTCTACCATAGGAGTTTTTGTATGAACAACCATGCCTTCTGCAACTGGCGTTACGCAACTGGCAATTGGTTTAGATGA
>CAMDPB010000003.1 GCA_945903885.1 Candidatus Finniella inopinata | reverse complement strand
TAACAACATGGCTGAAAAAGCGAGGTAAGGATTGGCTGATGGATCAGGAAAGCGCACTTCAACACGTTTGCCTTTTGGTGAATGAACAAGGGGAATGCGGCAAGCAGCAGATCTATTTTGTGCTGAGTACGCGCAAATTACTGGCGCTTCGTATCCTGGCACAAGCCGTTTGTAGCTGTTGGTAGTTGGGTTGGTAAATGCATTCAAGCTTTTTGCATGCTTTAAAATACCGCCAATGTAAAATAGTGCTGTGTCAGAAAGTCCAGCATAATATTTACCGCTAAATAATGGCTCAGAATTTTTCCATAAGCTTTGGTGCACGTGCATGCCTGACCCATTATCGCCAAATACAGGCTTCGGCATAAAAGTGGCAGTTTTACCATATGAACGGGCAACATTTCGCACTACATACTTGTATACTTGCAATTCATCGGCACCCTTAACAAGTGTATTGTAAACAACGCCTAACTCATGCTGAGCTGGGGCAACTTCGTGGTGATGCTTTTCAACTTTTAACCCCATTTCAGCCATTTTTAATAACATTTCAGAACGAATATCTTGGGCAGAATCTAATGGTTGAACTGGAAAATATCCCCCTTTGTGCCCCGGACGACATCCATGATTTTTGGTGGCGCCTTGTCCATGACTTTCTCCATTTTGACTGGGAAATTCATCGGAATAAATTTCATAAGATGTTTTTTCTGATCGCGTTTGAAACGCCACTCCGTCAAAAATAAAAAATTCAGCTTCAGGACCAAAAAATGCTTCGTCAGCAAATCCAGTGCTTTGCAAATATTGCATACATTTTTTAGCAATTTGACGCGGGTCTTTTGCGTAAGGCTCTCCTGATTGCGGATGATGCACATCACAAATAACAATTGCTGTTGGATAAGCTGAAAATGGATCTAAGCGGACATTACATAAATCAGAGCCGAAATCTGGCTTTAAAAGCATGTCAGATTCATTAATGGCACACCAACCTGCAATAGATGAGCCATCAAAAAGCAAGCCCTGCATGCATAAGTCATCATCAACGGCACTGGTCGGATAAGTTATGTGGTGCCAAGTTCCACGCAAGTCAGTGAACCTAAAATCAACAAATTCAACCTGATGGTGTTTTAAAAAATCAAAAAAAGCCTGCACAATAGTAACATTATAAAGTTTGTCTTAGGCTAGCTAAGCTTTAAAAAAAGTCAACTGATATCCAGTTGGATTTTATATCCTTTTTCACATAATTTTTGCACACGCTTGTATTCTGCAGCGAATTCTTTGTCCAGTTCAGACAATCGCTTGAATTTTTTTGAGTGTTTGTTCAGTATCCACGGATCAATTCCCCTAAATTTGGGCTTAGGAACAAAGTCAGGGGTGCCGTCTCCATCTTCCAAAATATGATAAGCAGTTTTTGGGATTTTTGCTTTCGCAATTAGTCGTGTGATTTCTGGGTCATCACAAGCATTTAGCTTATCCAAAACCTGCCTATCAGTGCCAAAATTCATATCGTGCTGAGTTACGCGCTGTAATAAAAAAGCACGTTTTAAGATTTTACTAGCAATAAAATAGACAACCAGGTGATCCGCAGATCCCCAAAAATGTTCTGAAAACACTAATGGTAACGAAGCAAATTTTTTGGCAGCTTTTTTGCTTGTAAAGCACCATTTTCCACCCTCAAAACGTAATTTACTTATAATAAATTTTACATCTTTTTGCTTGATCATCTTGAAAATGAGTCCTGTGTGTATATTGTAGGCAATTCGGTCAGCACACATATCAGGCAATGGCTGTTCAAGACGGGTAAATCCAGGCTTATCAGGCATAATATCTTTTTCAGCCCAATCATGACCTTGAATAATTTCAGAAATTTTGGTTTGTTGCAAAAACCACTCATGAATAGTGTTTTGATAATTTTGTATGCCAAAAAATACGTCGGCTACATGAGAAAAAACCGTATGGGAAATATCATGGGTAAGGGCGGAAATTTGTTCTTGAAGATCACCCCCAAAGTTTTGCACAAGCCACAACACATCAAGTGAGTGATCTAACCTGCTAAATTTAGGAGTACCATTCCAGTAGGCTGGGGGTCCTGATTGATCAATGCCTTTCAGACGCTGCATATGTTCAAGGTTATAAACCTTTAGCAGTTCATCTTGAAGTTTTATAGAGCCAAAAATTGTTTGAACCTCAATGCTTGTTTTGGCTTCAGGAATTGATTCGGCAGAGAGTGTAGAAAATAAAAAGAAAAGAATAAAAATTATGTTTTTATAACGTGTGAGAGCTTTCATTTTTATCCTTATGTTTTTTTGTCAGGGTTGCACCCCTACAAACAGTTATGACAATATCAACAATCTTAGCTTATAACTTTAATTTGCGTGATCCAAACCCTTAAACAATATAAATTTTTGAGTGCTCTGTGTTGTGCTGCATTGCTTATTTTAATCTGCCAAGGTCCATATCTTCATAGTGACTCGGTGGGATACTTAGAAGCCAGCTCCTCACGGGGGTTGTTTTATCCACTATTTTTAAACATATGTCGTTCGATTTGGAATAATCTTTATTGGGTTATTTTTGTTCAGCTTTTACTGGGGTTAGGGGCTTGTTTTTATGTTGTTGTTTGTTTCGAAAAATTACTTGATAAGCGATTTGATAGCATTCTTCAAATAAGTTTATTTATTGCCCTTGTGTTCCCTTATGTAGGTCATACATTTATTGGCAACACTATATTGACCGAGCCACTTACGTATCCATTGTTTTTAATATTTTTTTGTCAGCTGTTACTATGGCGAAAATTTGAAGGCGCTTGTCATTTCTTTATAGGCCTAGGGCTTGCCTTATTTTTAATGCTTACTAGAAAACAGTTTGGGTATATATTTGCTGGGTTTTATTTGTGGATTTTTCTAGATTTAATACACAGAAAAAAAATTAAGCTTCGTCTATTTTTGCTGCCAATAGTATTTTTTACAGCTAGCTTGTTTTTAGAAAAAAGTTATATGTACGTAAAAACAGGGCATTTTATTGGGACGCCTGCGGGGCAGTTCATTATTGCATCGCCGCTGTATATAGCAAAAATTAGCGATATCGATTTATTAAAAACGCCCAAACAAAAACAGTTTCTCAGCAAGGCTTTGAAAGAACGAGATATTCAAAAACTTGGAATGCACGAGGAGAAATACGCAAATTTTTCGTGGCCATATCCTAAAAAATTTGAGGTTATACACGATGTTTTGCGATATGAAATAACCACTAAATCATTACATGGGCTTGACTTGGGGTTAATTGATTCAGAAAAACTTTTAAGCGAAGTTGCTGTTACAGTGCTTAAAAATAATTTTGTCGATTTTTTAAATCTGTACTACCGAAACATCATCAATAATATGGGCGGATATTATTATTTTTATCTAATATGCTGCACTTTTTTTGTTTGTTTATGGAAGTTGATTCTGAAAAAAAAGAACCCTTTGCTTCATTTTGGCCTAATGGCAACGAGCTTGCATTTTCTAAATTATGGAGCAGTAGCAATTTTTTTGCCTGTTATTCAGCGTTTTGCTATCTATACAAATGGGTTAATGATTTGTTTTTGGCTGCTATGTTTACACCTAATGTTTGTGAGTAAAGAAAATGACTAAAATTGCTATTCTTATTCCTTGTTATAATGAAGGAAAAGCTATTTACAAAGTTGTGCAAGATTTTAAGTTGCAGCTTCCAGAAGCCGACATTTATGTCTATGACAATAATTCAAAAGATAATACGACATCAGAAGCTGCACGAGCAGGCGCAATTGTAAGATTTGAACCACGCCAGGGCAAAGGGCATGTCGTGCGAAGAATGTTTGCTAACATTGAAGCAGATATTTACCTTATGGTTGATGGTGATGGTACTTACGATTATTCACGTGCTCGTGAGCTGGTCAATACTCTTTTAGAAAATCAGTTGGATATGGTAATTGGGGTTCGCGTTGAAAAAACGGAAACAGCGCACCGCACAGGACATAAACTGGGAAATCAATTGTTTAATTTTGCTCTTAAGGTACTTTTCCAAAGCAACTTTAAAGATATTTTTTCAGGCTATCGGGTTTTTTCTCGTCGTATGATAAAAAGTTTTCCTGCTATTTCAAATGGTTTTGATATTGAAACTGAACTATCTGTCTTTGCTCTCAATTTGAAGCTTTCAGTTAAAGAAGTTGAAACTGATTTTTTTGATCGTATTGCAGGTACCCAAAGTAAATTATCTACTTTTAAGGACGGCTTTAAGATTGGGCTTCGCATGTTGTCACTATTTAAGGATTTTCGTCCGTTTCTATTATTCTCTCTAGTATCAACATTGCTAATTGCAGCTGGCTTATTTTTGGGTGTGCAAGTTATTCAAGAATTTTTATCAACAGGGTATGTATATCGCATTCCCAGTGCCCTACTTTGCGTGGGTTTTATGGTGCTTGGATTTTTAAGCTTTGCATGTGGCCTGATTCTGGATAGTATGAGCAATCAGCGCAGGGAAAATTTAAGACTACATTACTTGCGCAATTAAATATTTATATATTATTGGAATGCAATGCCGTCGAACTATTTTCGTGCGGCGTTTGTGAAAAAATGTTAAGGTTTAGCTAACTTTTTTGGACAGTTGATTTATGAGCACGCAAATTACTACTGATGTAAAGCCAGTTTCTTTAGAAGAGGAAATGAAGCGGTCGTATCTTGATTACGCTATGAGCGTGATTGTTTCGCGTGCTTTACCTGATGTTCGCGATGGCTTGAAGCCAGTCCATCGCCGTATTTTATACACCATGAAAGAAATCGGTCTGGAATATAACAGGCCGCACAAGAAATCTGCCAATGTGGTAGGTAACGTGATGGCGAAATACCATCCTCATGGTGATTCAGCGATTTACGATGCTATGGCTCGAATGGCACAGTGGTTTAGTTTGCGTGTTCCATTAGTTGATGGACAGGGTAACTTTGGTTCCATGGATGGAGATCCACCGGCTGCTGCTCGTTATACTGAAGCACGCTTAAGCAAAGTCGCACATTCATTGCTTGATGACATTGATCAAGATACCGTAGACTTCCGTGCTAACTATGACGACACGACTGTCGAGCCAATAGTTCTTCCTGCGAAATTTCCAAACTTGCTAGTAAATGGTACTAACGGAATTGCTGTTGGTATGGCCACTAACATTCCGACTCATAATTTAGGTGAGATTGTTGATGCAACATGTGCATTGGTTGACAATCCAGACCTTACCGTTGAAGAGCTTATGGAATATGTGCCGGGTCCAGATTTTCCGACTGGTGCGACTGTGTTGGGTCGTAAGGGTATCATTGATGCATTCAATACAGGGCGTGGTAGCATCACTATTCGTTCGAAAACAACTATTGAAAATATTTCAGGAAGTCGTGAAGCGATTGTTGTTCACGAAACGCCATATCAGGTTAATAAATCTCGCATGATTGAAAAAATCGCTGAACTTGTTCGCGATAAAACTATCGAAGGCATTTCTGATTTACGAGATGAATCAAACCGCGAAGGTGTGCGCGTTGTTATTGAGCTAAAAAAAGATGTTAATGCTGAGGTTGTTCTTAACAAACTTTACCGTCACAGTCAGCTACAAGTAAGTTTTGGTTACAACATGTTGGCCATCGTGCATGGTCGTCCAGTGCAACTTTCAATCAAAGGTATTCTTCAGCACTTTATTGATTTTCGTGAAGAAGTTATTACGCGAAGAACAAAATATTTGCTGCATCGTGCACGAGAAAAAAGTCATTTATTGCTTGGTTTTTCTGTGGCTGTTGCTAATCTTGATCCTGTCATTGAATTAATTCGCAGTTCAAAAGACCGTAACGAAGCGCGAGAGCAATTACTCAATCGTACCTGGAATGGCTCATCTGTTGCTGAGTACATCAAACTTGTTGAGGCTAATACAGATGTTATTAGCATTGATGGTCAATATCGCCTAAGCGAATTACAGGCAAATGCGATTTTAGATTTACGTCTGCACCGCTTAACTGGTTTAGAACGTGAAAAAATTCTAAAGGACTTAGATGATATCGCTAAAGATATTCAAGAATATTTAGATATTCTTAGTTCTCGTTTGCGTATTTTGACAATTTTAAAAGAAGAATTAAACGCTATTAAAGATATTTTCCCAAGCCCGCGTCGTACTGTCATTGAAGATGCGGTTACAAAGCTTGAATTGGATGATTTAATCCAGCGTGAAGACATGGTTATTACCGTAAGCTTGGGTGGCTACATTAAGCGCGTTCCACTATCTACCTATCGTGCACAAAGACGTGGTGGTAAGGGACGCTCAGCAATGACTATAAAAGATGAAGATGTGGTATGTGATATCATTATTGCCAATACCCATAGTCACGTTTTGTTCTTCTCAACACTTGGTAAAGTATACCAAATGAAGGCCTATGAGCTTCCACTGGCAACACCTCAATCTCGAGGTCGAGCAATGGTAAATTTATTACCATTAACGGGTAATGAAACTATTTCAACAGTGTTAGTTTTGCCTGAAGCGACTGAACGCAAGGATCAAGAAGTATTCCTAATGTTTGCAACGAACACAGGCAACGTGCGTCGTAACAAATTGCAAGACTTCTCAAATATTCCAAGCAATGGTAAGCGCGCTATGAAGCTTGACGATGCAGGAGAAGAACTTATTGCTGTTAAGTTATGTACAGAAAAAGACGATGTGATGTTGTTTACCAAAAAGGGATTATGTAACCGCTTTAATGTGGCAGATAATGTCCGTGTATTTGCTGGGCGTGATTCTAATGGTGTTCGTGGAATCAGGTTGCAACCAAAAGATTATGTCATCAGTGTGACTATATTAAATCCAGGAAAAGTGACAATTGAAGAACGTAATGCATATTTGAAAATGGCGAAATCTGCGCGACAAGGCGTAAGTGATGAGCCAGAAATTCTTGATGTAGATGAAGAGGTTACAGCGATCACCATAACAAATGAGCGCTTTGAAGAACTTCAAGCAATGGAAGAATTTATCCTAACTGTTACAGAAAATGGTTTTGGTAAGCGTAGTTCTGCTTATGAATATCGCACTACTAAACGTGGCGGTGTTGGTTTTGATAGCATTATCACCAGCGTACGTAATGGCGGTGTGGTGGCTGCATTCCCAGTAAGAGAACAAGACCAAATTATGCTGGTTACCACAAGTGGTCAGTTGATTCGTTGTCCTATTACAGATGTTCGAATTACTGGACGTCGCACACAAGGGGTGATTATTTTCAGAATTGATAACGGTGAAACTGTTGTTTCTGTTAGCAAAGTAGAAGAAGGCGAAGAAATTTTAGAAGAAATTTTGGAAGCAGTTCCTCCAATTCTTGTCTAAGTAGACAAGGTTCTTCTTTTCTAACCGACTCTAATTTTGCTAGAATAGCACAAAAGGTACAAGGCTTAGTTTATGTCCTCAGCAAGTAGTAAACAAGATATGAGTATGGACGATATTTTAGCATCCATACGTAATTACGTTTCAGAAGGACAAACATATTCTAAAAACGATGCTGTACCCTTTTTATCAACAGAAGAAATAGCAGAAAAAAAATCTTATGATGCAGAGGTTATTCAACTAACTGATGAAGTTATTCCAATTGAAACAATTAGCTTGCAGGCAACGTCTTCTTCATTTACGTCATTAACTCCTGTTGAAAGATCGCAAGCCGAGAGAAACCCTATGTATCCTAATTCTCAGCCTGCACAAAATATTTTCCAAAATTCAAGAAAAGCTGATAATCCTTTCAATCGTTTGAAAAATGAAATTGTAGCATCGACTCAGACACCGACAAGTTTGTCATCAGACGAATTGTTAAGTCAACTTGCTACTCCGTTAATCAAGAATTGGCTTGACCAAAATTTGCGGAAAATTGTTGAAGACATCGTAGAAAAAGAAATTGAACGCATGCGGCGTAGCTAATCTCCTTGTATGAGCGCCTAAGTGTTTGCTATATTCTCTATAGATCGGAACGTAGCGCAGCCTGGTAGCGCACTATTCTGGGGGGATAGGGGTCGTGGGTTCGAATCCCGCCGTTCCGACCATCTTTGGAGAAAGTAATGTTTATCCCCACATTTGCAACTACTGATTTATATCAACTATGGAATAAGTTGGAAAAACAATATCGCCTTGACGAAGTGAGTGCTGTTGAACATCTTTTGAAACAGTATGAGACAGTATCTAGTTATCACGAATTTTCTGCTAAAAACGCACATGAAATTATTCACAGCTTAAGACAAAAAAAATTAAGCCCCTTACGCATTGAAAGTTTACTGCAAACATATCGTTTAAGCACACAAGAAGGCTTAGCACTAATGTGTATGGCAGAAGCGCTTTTGCGTATTCCTGATAGCTCCACAAAAAGTAGATTAATACGAGACAAGCTTGGACTTGGTAGTTGGGAAAATGCTGATGAGGTTACATGGATAGAGCGACTAGCAAATTTTAGCTTGAATCAAGCAAGTAGATTTCTGTCATTAGGATCTTCAAGTTCTGTTTTTAGCTATATTCCAGGATTAATACGCCGCTTTGGTGAGCCACTTATTCGTCAGATCATGGTTAAAATTATCCATACCATGGGGCATCAATTTGTAGTTGGCGAAACAATTGAGAAGGCAAACGCTAAAAAAGGTAATGACTTATATTCCTTTGATATGCTGGGTGAGGCTGCAAAAACTCGAGAAGACGCAAAGCGCTATTTTGATGCATACCTAAATGCAATCGAAGCCTTAAAAGGTCAGCCAGGCGATATCACAGAGAAATCTAGTATTTCAATTAAACTATCTGCGCTACATCCTCGCTATGAATTACTGAAACGCGATAGTGTAAAGTCTGAGCTTGGCGAAATATTGCTTAAGCTTTGCCAAGCAGCTAAAGATGCTGAAATAATGTTAACGATCGATGCTGAAGAAACAGATCGGTTAGAGCTATCCCTAGAAATTATACATGATATATATACCCATGACTCTTTAAAAGGCTGGGGTGGGTTTGGTCTTGCAGTTCAAGCATACCAAAAGCGTGCCCATATTGTTATCGATTGGCTTGTATTAATGGCAAAGTCTTGTAGTGAGCGTATGCACATTCGACTTGTTAAAGGTGCTTACTGGGATAGTGAAATAAAATGGTGCCAAGAACGTGGCTTAAGTGATTATCCTGTATTCACGCAAAAAGCACACACAGATTTATCGTATCTGGTATGTGCTGAAAAAATCTTAAACGCATCTCCTTTAATTTACGGGCAATTTGCAACTCATAATGCTTACACAGCTGCTTTTGTTTTGGAAATGGCCGCGAAAAAATCAGTTGCGCAATTCGAATTACAGCGACTCTATGGTATGGGCGAGTCACTTTATGAGCATGTTCAAGCGCGTCATCGTATTTATGGACCTGTGGGCGTTTATAAAGATCTTTTGGCCTATCTAGTTCGCAGGCTCCTTGAGAATGGGGCAAATAGCAGTTTTGTACATCAAATTTATGATATGCAATTACCGATCGAAGCTCTTGTGAAAAGTGTTAGTGACCAATGTGCGGAAACGCAAAATAAACCGCACCCAACTATTAAAATACCAGCTGAAATGTATGGAGATTATCGCCGTAATTCAAAAGGAGATGATTTATCTTCGTATGACTTTTTAAAGCATATCCAGAAATTGATGAATTCTTATTCATCAAAGGAGGCGCCCGAAGTTCTTGGGGTAGATCAACTAAAAAAACTTTTAAGTCATGCTGATCAAGCACAAATTGGGTGGGAAAAAATAGGTGTTGAAAATCGTGCTCGAATTATTGAAAGACTCGGTGATCTTTTGGATGAACAGCGCAACGAATTAATTCAGATTTTGTGTATTGAGGGACGAAAAACCATAAGCGATTGTATTGCTGAAATTAGAGAAGCTATTGATTTTTGCTATTACTACGCGAAGCAATCACGCCAGCTTTTAGATTCTCCTGTGCAGCTTCCAGGGCCTACTGGTGAGCTGAATAGCCTTTCATATCATGCCCGTGGTGTATTCGTTTGCATTGCACCATGGAACTTTCCATTGGCTATTTTCTTAGGTCAGGCACTTGCTGCTCTGGTTACTGGAAACACGGTTCTAGTTAAACCTTCCCATCAAACACCTCGAGTGGGATTATTTGCTGTAGAACTTGCACATAAGGCGGGCGTGCCAAAGGATGTTTTTCAATTTATGCATTGCAAGGGAATAGACGTATCTGATCATCTTTTAACTGATGCTAGGGTTATGGGTGTCGTTTTTACAGGTTCAACCGATACAGCAATTCGTATTAATCAAACTTTAGCAAATAGGCAGGGTCCCATTATACCTCTTATAGCTGAAACGGGCGGAATGAATGCCATGATTGTTGATTCATCAGCATTGCATGAGCAAGTTGTAACTGATGTAATTAGTTCAGCATTTCAAAGTGCTGGGCAACGTTGTTCTGCTTTGCGTGTTTTATTTATCCAAGAAGATGTTGCTGATGACCTGTTACACATGCTTAGCAATGCAATGAGTGAACTGGAAGTGAACGACCCTTGGCACTTAAGTACAGATGTCGGCCCTCTTATTGATAGTGCTGCTAAAGAGAATCTTGAAAACCATATACTTTATCTAAATAGCCTTGAAAAAACTGGTCATGCAAAAAATATTTATACTTGTAGTTCGCCAGATCATGGCGATTTTTTTGGGCCAGAGCTATGGGAAATTGAAGGGATTAAGTTACTAAAAGAAGAAGTCTTTGGGCCACTAGTTCATGTTGTTCGTTTTAAAGCGGATGAACTTGAAAAAGTTTTTTGCCAAATTAACGAGACTGGATACGGCTTAACTATGGGAATTCATAGCCGTTTAGAATCAACCATTGCGATGGCTGAGCGACTTGCAAAAGTTGGAAATTTATACATCAATCGAAATATGATTGGTGCCGTAGTTGGGGTACAGCCATTTGGTGGTGAAGGCCTTTCAGGTACAGGTCCTAAAGCTGGTGGTCCAAATTATTTATTCCGTTTTGTCCATGAGCGCACATTCACTCAAAATATTACCGCATGCGGTGGCAACACAACTCTCTTAAGCAGTATCTAGGCCCCATATGAATATCATTGCGAGATTTCGTTCTTTTTCTTTTGACGTATTTTTTTATGTTTTTACAATTTCGTTATTCATTATTTTATGGGTGCCGGTAATTTTATTGCCTAGATGGTGTTGTGTGCTTTGGTACAAAACCTGGACAATTATTATAATGCATGCCCTGAAATTTTTTGTAGGGCTTGATTACAAAATATTGAGCCAAGAAAAGTTAGACAAAGCATTAAAAAGTGGGCCAGTAATTTTAGCTTGTAAACATCAATCTGCATGGGAAACTCTTATTTTCTCAACTCTTGTAAAACGATTTGTAATTGTCTTGAAAAAGCAACTGACGCAAATTCCAGGATATGGAAGCTACCTAGTCAAATTGAACAGTATAGTCATTGACAGATCAAACGGTATGAAATCATTGAAATCATTGATAAGCCAAGGAAAAAAGTCTATTGAAAATAACTTTTCAATCCTTATCTTTCCTGAAGGACGACGTGGAGTTTATGGAGAACCAGGAGATTATCAGTCAGGGATTGGCATCTTATACCAAGAACTTGGTATCCCCGTAATACCGATTGCTCTAAATTCTGGAAAATTCTGGGCACGACGCTCAAAATTCAAAAAACCTGGTTGTATTACGTTGGAATTTTTGGATCCTATTCCTGCAGGTTTGCCCAGAAGCGAATTTATGACTCTTCTTAAAGAGAGCATTGAAAATGGTTGTGCAAAACTTTAAGTAAGTGTCCGTAATTGTCTAACTATATAATCCAGTAACAACAGATGCTGGCCAGAGTCCGCCGCACCTGATATATGCTTTTTAAGTTGATCGTATAGTGCATTGTAAGTTAAAAGTTTTTCATCACACCAAGTTTGTTTGCATAAATTTGCAATCATTTGAATTAAATCATGCTGTAGCAATAACCAAGACGCAGTTTGCCACGAAGTAGCAGGACAAATAGTTTCAGTCCAATACCACAAATATGATAAATTTAATTTTTCATAAGTGTTGTTTATATTCTGAACATCAATATTTCCACGATGACTGACTTGATATGTAAATAATACTGAAAATGGTATTGTTGAATCGCTAGAGGAATTTATCTGTGAAGCAAAAATATGTTGAGGCGATGACAGGCGAATCATTACGCATTGAGCCAGATTTTGGGTTAAACGTCGCAAGGCATAAAGGGTTGTTTCTTTGTCATGATCAAATGCTTTGTAAGCCTGCAATTGTTCGCTAAAATTGGTCTGCTCCAATACCTCCACAAATGCTCTAACGACCTCTAAGGAATCAACTCTAAAAGCTTCTGACATTTGCCCAACAAAACAGGGTCCCATTGTATTGATAATTAGGTTTGCAAGGACTGTTGCGGTAATTTCCACCTTTAATGGATGATGTTTTAGATAGTCTTTATATTCAGCCTGAAAACGTTTTGGAAAATATTCTACATAATACATTTCACCAAAACATGCGGTATTTTGTAAGGCGTGCAGCATATCTTGATATAAGTGAATTTTTGAATATGCAAGTAAAACAGCAAGCTCTGGTCGTGTTATCCCAAGGTGTTGATTTTTACGCTGTTGCAGTTCTTCATCCGACGGAATATTTTCAACTTCTCTTCGAAGTGCCAAATTAGCACTTGTTTCAAGTTTCTTAATAAGAATGGAATAGGCATTAATATCAGTAATTGATTCCTGCTGCATGCGCGTTAATGCTAAGGTTTGCATCCAGTTATCATACAAAACTAATTCACTTACTTCACCGGCCAAGCTGGCTAGCAATTCATCTCGTTGGTTGCTCTGAATAATTTCCTTTTGCAACAAAACTTGGCACATGATTTTTAAGTTTACTTCATGGTCAGAGCAATCAACACCAGCTGAATTATCAATCGCGTCTGTGTTAATACGTCCGCCATTTAGCGCATACTCTATGCGGCCTAATTGCGTTAATCCAAGGTTCGCTCCTTCACCAATAATTTTTGCTCTAATCATACGTGCATCGATGCGTACAGAATCATTCGCTCTATCTGCAACTGTTGTATGACTTTCAATTTGTGATTTTATAAATGTTCCAATTCCTCCGAAAAATAGTAAATCAACTTGCGTTTGCAAAATCTTGCTTACTAATTCATCAGGAGAAAGCTCAGGCACTTCTATATTGAAAGCATTAGCTACTTCTGGGGTGATTTCTATAATTTTGGCTGATCTATTATATACACCACCACCTTTGGAAATTTTTGATAAATCATAATCTTCCCAAGCGCCAAGTGAACCAAATAATCTTTGTCTTTCTCCATAGCTTATTTCAGGGTTCGGAGTCGGATCTAGAAAAATATGTTTATGGTTAAATGCTGCCATCAAACAAATTTTCTGTGATTGCAGCATGCCATTTCCAAATACGTCACCCGCCATGTCACCTACTCCTACCACTGATATAGGGGTGTTTTGGCAATCAATACCCAACTCCCAAAAATGTCTACGTACAGCAATCCAAGCACCACGGGCAGTTATGCCTAACTTTTTATGGTCATACCCATTAGAGCCGCCTGATGCAAAAGCATCTCCTAACCAAAAATTTACTTTATTTGAAATTTCATTCGCTATATCTGAAAAGGTTGCTGTTCCTTTATCTGCAGCGACTACTAAATATTGATCGTCATCATCATACCGTATCACTTGCTGGGGAGGCCTAATCTGATTTTCTACCAAGTTATCAGTGAGTGATAGCAATTGCTCAATAAATAGCTTATATGAATCTACAACAATAGTTTTAAGGGTTTGGTCAGAGCATCCTGATTCTTGTAAAGCGTTGTAGTTTTTAACAACAAATCCACCTTTTGAGCCAACTGGTACAATAACTGAATTTTTAACCATTTGGGCTTTCATTAATCCCAGAACTTCTGATCTAAAATCTTCAGGGCGATCAGACCAGCGAATTCCTCCCCTAGCAATTTTTCCGCCGCGTAGATGAGAGCCTTCTATCGTTGGAGAATAAACAAAAATTTCAACGAGTGGTGATGGCTTTGGAATTTCAATAATCATGGTTGAATCAGCTTTGAAACTCACGCAATGAGGTGCGCATCCAGTTT
>CAMDPB010000002.1 GCA_945903885.1 Candidatus Finniella inopinata | reverse complement strand
ATTATTGCAAATAAAAATTATAATAATGTTAATTATACTTATAATTTAAGTATAAGTATAATTAATATTGATTGGTTGATTAAAAATAATATACATGATACTAACCACCAGTAATGTGACCAATGAACCAGAATGTACACTTGCGTATTATAGTAATAGACGTTGCCCGTTCAAGGTTGATGCAAATCATTATTGATCAGCGACGCCACAGTCTTAATATGGCTCACCGGTGGGTTGTTTGTGCGAAATACTACACCACCGTATGGTAGCGATCGGTGTCACTCTAAAATGCGAAGCAAACGAAAAAGAAAGAGAAAAAGGGAAAAGAAAATCAGTCCCCCAAACGAACTAGTCGCGGGGAAACTGTGGCAGAAAACAAAAAGCGGTTATGCAGTGCGTTTTTTCAAAACGTTAGTAATCCGCAATTCTATATAGCTATCAACATGGCCAATCATCTCATCCAGGCTGTCACTGTAAAAATGATCTGTTGCTTTTAAAACATGATAATCAATAGCAATGCCTTTTTGACTCCGTAATTTCTGCACCAATGTATCGGTATATTGATATGGCACCACAGCGTCTTGTTCACCATGAATAATTTGACCAGAAACAGGGCATGGCGCCAGAAAGTTAAAATCATACATATTTGTTGGCGGACTAAGAGCAATAAATCCATCAAGCTCAGGGCGACGCATCAATAACTGCATCGCAATCCATGCACCAAAAGAGAAACCAGCCACCCAAAAACTATTTACTTGAGGGTGAGTTGATTGCAACCAATCCATGGCTGCTGCTGCATCTGCCAGTTCACCTTCACCGTTATCATACGCGCCTTCTGAACGACCCACACCGCGAAAATTAAAACGAAGCGTTGAAAAACCTTTTTTAGCAAATGTTTGACATAAGGAATACACAACCCGATTGTTCATGGTTCCACCATGCTTTGGATGAGGGTGCAAAATCAATGCAACAGGAGAAGAAGCCGATGGACCAGCAGTATATCGACCTTCAACACGTCCCGCGGGACCAGTAAAAATTACTTCAGGCATCTTAAAATAAATTCCTTTCTATATTTTACAAATAATGATCAACAAAAAAACAAAACCAGCCTTGATACACAGTCTTTAAAAGTTGACTTTTTTACTCAGGTATCTTAAGTTCGACACACTGTATCAAAAACATCTCGCATCAAGGTAACACACCAGTGGAATTATTGCTATGAAATTAAGCACAAAGTCCAGATACGCTATTATGGCCATGGTTGATCTTGCACAGCAATACAGTGGCTCTTGTGTACCGTTATCTTTAATAGCTGAGCGCCAAGGTCTACCCTTACAATACCTGGAACAACTGTTTTCCAAACTAAGACTTAGCAATCTTGTTAAAAGTGTAAGGGGTATAAATGGTGGGTATGAGCTAGCACGCGAAGCCAGCAGTATACGAATATATGATATTATTTTAGCAACTGATGCGCCGGTCAAAGTAACCCGCTGCAATTCCCATGAGGCCAAGGGATGTCATACAAGTGGAAAGCGTTGCAATTCTCATCATCTATGGCACGAACTAGAGCACGTTATGCATGACTATCTTATTCAAGTCAGCTTAAGCGACGTAGCTTGCGGTAATCATAACTACCCTATTGTGGTGCTAAATAGTAAAAAAGCAGGCAACATGGGCGCAGCATGATTTACCTTGATTATAATGCAACAACTCCAATTACCCCTCATGCACGACACGCAATGGTTGAAACATTTGATTGCTTAGGCAATCCATCATCCGTTCACGCCCATGGCAGAGATGCACGAAAAATTTTAGAAAATGCTCGCACCCAAGTGGCCAATTATTTTGCTGTCCCCCCCCGTAACATTACATTCACTAGTGGCGCAACCGAAGCTAACAACATGATTTTAAAAGGTTTTCAGGGAAATATTTTTGTATCGGCTGTTGAACATGACAGCGTATTGAATATAAGGAAAGACGCAACAATCATTCCTGTGGACGAAAATGGAATTGTAAATCTTGAAGCACTACAAAATCTTTTAAAAAATTCCGCATCTTTTGCACCTTCTGCTTTGGTTTGCATTCTAGCGGTTAACAATGAAACCGGGGCTATACAGCCAATTGATGAAATTTTACAAGTATGTAAAAAGTACAATACACATTTACACGTGGACGCTGCTCAAGCAGTTGGTAAGGTTTATTTTGACTGGAATAGTCTGCCAAGCTTTACTATTTCGGCACATAAATTTGGTGGACCCAAAGGAATCGGCGCCATTATCATCAATGGATCACTTCATCTAAAAATTCTTATTGAAGGCGGCGGACAAGAACGCAGTTTACGTAGCGGCACTGAAAATATTATAGGTGCTGTCGGGATGGGCGCAGTTTTAGCAGGCCCTCAGTTTAATTGGAAAACACTACTTCCTTTTCAAGAAAATCTTGAAAGAAATATTCTCGGATATTGTCCTGAAGCAACAATTTTTGCGCACACAGCTGCGCGCGTTTCGAATACAACATCTGTTGCTATGCCTGGCGTTCAAAGCGAAGTGCAACTTATGCACTTTGACCTTAATAACATATCGGTGAGCTCAGGTGCTGCGTGCTCATCGGGTAAAGTAAAAGCTTCCCATGTGCTAAAAGCCATGGGCGTAAGTGATGTATTATCCAAATGCGCTTTGCGCATTAGCTATGGATGGAACACAACAGAAGAAGAAATTAACCAATGCATTTCTGTTTGGGCGTCTTTATACGATATCCAAACCAAAAAACACAACGAGGCAAACTATGGCTAAACAAATTTACCTGGATTACCAGGCAACTACCCCATGTGATGAGCGAGTCGTTGCAAAGATGCTGCCATACTTTACGCAAAATTTTGGAAATCCGCATTCGCGCAATCATTCTTACGGATGGGAAGCGGAAGCTGCTGTTGAACATGCCCGCGAACAAATCGCCAATTTAATCAACGCAGATCCACGAGAAATTATTTTTACAAGCGGCGCTACAGAATCAAATAACTTGGCCATAAAAGGCGTTGCTGATTTTAACAAAGATAAAAAAAATCACATTATTACCTGTGTTACAGAGCATAAATGCGTACTTGATAGCTGTCGTCATTTGGAAGAAAAAGGATTCAAGGTTACCTACTTACCCGTGCAACAAAACGGATTAGTCGACTTGGATGTATTAAAAAATGCCATTACAGATCAAACAATTTTGGTTTCGATTATGATGGTAAACAATGAAATTGGTGTCATTCAACCCATTGCTGAAATAGGTAAAATTTGTCGTGAGCATGGCGTTTGTTTTCATACCGATGCAGCACAAGCAGCAGGCAAAATTCCTATTGATGTTGAAGCTATGAATATTGATCTTTTAAGTATTTCTGGACACAAAATTTATGGCCCCAAGGGAATTGGTGCATTATTTGTACGCCGTAAACCACGCGTTCGTTTAAATGCTATGATTACCGGCGGAGGTCAAGAACGGGGAATGCGCTCAGGCACCCTGCCCACTCCTTTGTGTGTAGGGCTAGGTGAATCATGCGCTATTGCCAAAACTGAAATGAAAAGTGAAGAAGAACGTATTAAAAGTTTATTTGACCGTTTATATAAAGGGCTTCAAAAAAACCTTGAGGAAATATACATAAACGGTGACCTTACACAACGTATTCCAGGAAATTTAAATATTAGCTTTGCATACGTGGAAGGTGAAGGTCTAATGATGGGCATTAAGGATTTAGCTGTTTCATCTGGCTCCGCTTGTACTTCTGCATCTCTAGAACCATCTTATGTACTACGTGCTTTAGGCGTTGAAGAAGAACTGGCACATACATCGCTTCGCCTTGGCATTGGACGATTTACAACTGAATCCGAAATTGATCAAGCAATTGTTTCAATCACGACATCAGTTAACAAACTGCGCGCCATGAGCCCCCTTTGGGATATGGCACAAGAAGGCATTGATATAAAATCCATCCAATGGGCAGCACATTAAGGAGAAAAATTATGGCATACAGTGAAAAAGTTATTGAACACTTTGAAAATCCTAAGAACGTAGGCTCAATGGATAAAACCAGCAAAAATGTTGGGACAGGCCTTGTGGGCGCACCTGCATGCGGAGACGTAATGCAACTACAAATTGCCGTGAATGATGACGGCACTATTAGCGATGCAAAGTTTAAAACCTTTGGATGCGGCTCTGCTATTGCATCATCTTCACTGGTTACTGAATGGATCAAAGGTAAATCAATTGATGAAGCATCAACAATAAAAAACACACAAATTGCTTCCCATTTGGCATTACCTCCTGTAAAAATTCATTGCTCAATTTTGGCTGAAGATGCAATCAAAGCGGCTATTGCTGATTTTAAAGCAAAGCAGAAATCATAAAGTCGTATGCGCCAAGCAGTCACTATATCTCAAGCAGCTCTTGAACAAGTTCGGGTCCTTTTGCAAAAACGCGAAAAAACAAGCGTTGGTATTCGTGTTGGGTTAAAAACTAAAGGATGCAATGGGCTCGCTTACAGCATAGAATATGCTGACGAAAAACATGCACTAGACGAGTGTATCGTGGTTGACGATGTAACAATTCTCATTGACCCTAAAGCCATTATGTTTTTGATTGGCACAGAAATGGATTTTGTAACTGATAAATTTCAATCAGGCTTTGTTTTTAATAATCCCAATGAAAAAGGTCGCTGTGGCTGCGGAAAATCATTCCATGTATAAAAATCCCTTCGAACTTTTTGGGCTACCTATTAGCATTTATGTTCACCAAGCAACCCTTGATGAACGTTACCTTGAAATGATGAGAGACCTGCATCCTGACAAGTTTATTGGTGAAGATGCATTCATGAAAAAAAGCGCTGAACAAATTTCTGCATACGCTAATGATGCATACCAAATTTTAAGGTCACCCTTAAAATGCGCCGCTGCTGCGATAAAAGCCAAAGGCTGGAACTTACCAAATGAAGAAACAACCAATGATTCCATTCTTTTAATGGAAATGATGGAACTTCAAGACATGGTAAAATCAGGTCACGATCTTAGGCCATTTTATCAGGACGCACTTATTCAGTTTGAATCAGCGCTGCAGGAAGATGCTGAAACAAAAACACTGGCAGCTTATACCAGGCTTAAATTTTTAGCACGCCTTTTAGGAAGTATCGATGCTGCTGCAAATTGATGAACCAAATGCTGGCACCATAAAGCCAGAAACACCTTCATATGCCATCGGTATTGATTTAGGTACAACCAACTCTGTCGTGGCCATTTGGCAAAATGGAAAACCGCAAGTTTTAGTAGATGACCTAGGTCCATTATTTATGCCATCAGTCATTAACACTCCAATGGGTGATTTACGTTCCACAAAAAGAATGATGCATCAACCCACAGCAATTATTTCTGGTAAACATACCGCATTGACTGCTGCTCAAGACATTTTAAAAACTTTAAAAAAACGTGCAGAAAACGCGCTATGTCATGAAGTACAACAAGCTGTTATTACAGTACCAGCGTACTTTGATGATACCGCTCGTCAAGCTACCAAAGATGCAGCATCTTTGGCTGGCCTTGAAGTTTTGCGTCTAATTAATGAACCAACTGCAGCTGCACTAGCCTATGGTCTTGACACAGGAAAAGAAGGAATTTTTGCCGTTTATGATCTAGGCGGTGGTACTTTTGATGTATCAATTTTAGCTATGCGTAAAGGTGTTTTTCAAGTGCTTGCAACTGGAGGACACACATCATTAGGTGGTGATGATATTGACGCTATAATAGCAAAACATTTTGGTTGGGATGATCACCTAAAAGCACGAAAAGCAAAGGAAACTCTTGCTCGTGGATTAAATGAAGAATTACTTAGCGATCTGTGTCAGCCGCTTATCAAAAAAACACTAACTATTTGCAACCAAGCTATTAAAGATGCTGCTATTACAAAACAACAAATCGATGGCGTTATTTTAGTTGGCGGATCGACAAAACTAAATAGTGTCAGAGCATCGGTTAAAGAATTCTTTTCACAAGAGCCTCTTACTAATCTTGACCCAGATTGTGTAGTTGCATATGGCGCAGCGCTTCAAGCCCATCAGTTAACTTTTGGCACTGACACCATACTTCTGGATGTTATTCCCATTTCGTTGGGCATTGAAACCATGGGGGGCATTGTTGAAGTGATCATTCCTCGGAATAGCCCTATTCCCATTCGCATGGCTCAAGATTTTACGACATATGAAAATGGGCAAACCGCTATAAGCATTCATGTGATTCAAGGAGAGAGAGAATTTGTAAAAGATTGCCGCTCCTTGGCTCAGTTTACTTTAACTGGCATCCCTCCCATGTTAGCAGGCGCCGCTCGTGTTCGATTAACATTTAGCATAGATGCAGATGGCCTGCTAACTGTAAGCGCTAAAGAGCATGAAACTGGCACTATTCAACAAGTAGAAGTGAAACCTTCTTATGGATTAAGCGCTGAAGATTACGCTCTCATGCTAAAGCAAGGGTATGAACACGGAGAAGAAGATCTTAATAACCGTTTACTTATTGCCGCAAAAATAAAAGCTGAACAACTCATTACTCAGTTAGAAAGCGCCTTAAGTTTAGATGCACAACTTGTTGACGAAGACCAGGTAAATGATCTAAAAGTTTGTGTTTGGGATGTAAAACAAAATCTTCAAACACAAGATCGTTTATCTATTAAAAAAGCATGTGATAACCTAGCTTTATTAGCGCAACCCTTTGCTGAGAAACGTATTGCACATGCTATAAAACAAAAATTTCAACATCAAACTATATAATAAGGAACCTTATGCCATCTATCCATTTTATCAAGCAAGACGGTGAAAAAATAACTGTTGATGCACCTCTTGGCCTTTCTGTCTTGGAAATTGCCCATCGCAATAGCATTGATTTAGAAGGAGCATGCGAAGGCTCACTAGCTTGTTCAACCTGCCATGTAGTTGTTGATGAACCATGGTTTGAGGTTTTACCTACAGCCACTGAAGATGAAGAAGACATGCTAGATCTAGCATTTGGATTAACCCACACTTCACGCCTTGGTTGCCAAATCATTATAACCGAAGAGCTAGATGGCCTGACCCTCAAGCTACCAACAGCAACGCGCAACATGATGGTTTAAAATGCAAAGTACACAATCGCTTGACCCTAAAGACAGATTTTCTTTTGGCAAAAATTGGTCGCGTTTTTTAACTACATTGAACAATGATCGTATAAAAGAGGCTGAAAAAAGCTTACAAAAAAATTAGGGCTAGAAAAACTTGAAGGGAAAATTTTTCTTGATGTTGGGTCAGGCAGCGGATTGTTTAGTCTTGCAGCTTATCGCTTAGGCGCAAAAGTTTTTTCATTTGATTATGATCAAGATTCAGTCAATTTCACAAAATACCTTAAGGAAAAATATGCCAATACTGACAACCGATGGACTGTTGAACAGGGCTCTGCACTTGATAAAGAGTTTTTAAAGAAATTTGGAAAAGTTGATATTTTATATTCTTGGGGAGTATTACACCATACCGGCCATATGTACGTCGCATTTGAAAATGTCGCAAATATGGTAGCTAACAGTGGCCACCTCTTTATATCGATTTACAATGACCAAGGTGGAGCATCTAATCGCTGGAAATGGTTAAAAAAAACTTATAATAACTCTAATATATTTATCAAATATCTTATTATTTTCTATACTTTTATAAAACAATGGTGGAAAGATCTCTTTTTAGATACCTTGAAGGGGCGCCCACTTTTAAGTCTAAAAAATTACAAACAAAACAGAGGCATGTCACCCTATTACGATCTTATTGACTGGGTTGGTGGGTATCCTTTTGAAGTTGCCAAACCAGAAGAAGTTTTTAATTTTTTCAAAGAAAGAAATTTTGAGTTACAGCTTCTTAAAACATGTGCTGGCGGATTAGGCTGCAACGAATATGTATTTAAACTGAAAGAGTAGCTTCGTTGGATTGCTAAATTTTTAAGCACTTTGCCCTGTGGATAAATTTTGATTTAGGGGTTGTATTTTTAGCTTTGCTCTTCTATTTTAGTGATTGCATTACTCGTTTTCATTTTATAGGTACACAATAAATGGCCCAACCTCAGTTGGTCGATCAGGGAGCTGTTGCCCCCTCACCAGACCGCTTGACCCCTACAGCTATGCTAAAAGACCAGTGGAATATGGTCAAAGAGTTGGTGGCGGCTGATATTGGTATTAGCCATGGAAAAAGCTGGATAGACCCTCTTGAGTTACTAGGTCTTGATGGTATGACACTTGTCCTTGGGTCACCAAACAGCTTTGCAAAAGACTGGGTTGAAAATCATTATTTAGAACCGATGATAAAGGCCTGGAAACAAATTAACATGGTAATCCAAGGCGTAAAAATTGTTATTCACGAAGCACCTGTTACCATTGCTAATACAAACTCTGTAACAAGCCCCCCTCAGGCAAAAACTCAAGAAACATTTGATTCGTTTGAAAAAGAAGAGCCAGGGACTTACACCGGCGCCCCTTTAGACAATCGCTTTACCTTTGAAAATTTTGTGGTAGGAAAACCAAACGAATTAGCTTACGCAGCTGCATTACGCGTTGCTGAGTCTTCCACCCCTCAATTTAACCCCTTGTTTTTATATGGTGGAGTTGGTCTTGGTAAAACCCACCTCATGCACGCAATCGCTTGGAAAATTCGTCAATGCCATCCAGCTCGTAAGGTTATATATTTATCGGCTGAAAAATTTATGTATCAGTTTGTGAGAGCCTTACGTTACAAGGACATGGTCTCTTTCAAAGACCAATTCAGGGCTGTTGATGTGTTGATGATTGATGATGTGCAGTTCATCAGCGGTAAAGATACTACCCAGGAAGAGTTTTTCCATACCTTTAACGCATTAGTTGATAAAAATCACCAAGTCATTGTTTCTGCTGACAAGTCACCATCAGATCTTGAAAATATGGAAGAACGTCTTAAATCACGTCTAGGTTGGGGACTTGTAGCTGATATTCACCCAACTACTTATGAGTTGCGTTTAGGAATTTTACAAGCAAAATCTGCTGCGTTAGGTGTTAATATGCCTAAAGAAGTATTAGAATTTTTAGCGTTTAAAATAACATCTAACATTCGCGAATTAGAAGGTGCTTTGAATCGTATTCTTGCTCACGCAAGCCTTGTAGGCAGGTCAATTTCTTTAGATACAACACAAGAGGTTTTGCGTGACCTACTTCGTTCTAATGATCAGCGCCTAACAGTTGAAGAAATTCAGCGAAAAGTAGCGGAATACTTCAATATAAAAATGTCAGACATGGTTTCAAATCGTCGCATGCAAAACATTGCAAGACCTCGTCAAATTGCCATGTATATAGCAAAACAATTAACGAGCAAATCATTGCCTGAAATTGGACGTAAATTTGGTGGACGCGACCATACAACAATTTTACATGCGGTTAGAAAAATTCAAGAACTATGCGCAGATGATTTTGATTTCTCTAATGATGTTGAAATTCTAAAGCGCAGCTTACAAACATAAAATTTATAAAATATAACCTTCGACAAATTTTGGGAGCAATCATGGAACTCACAGTTCAAAAAAACTCATTTTTAAAAGCGTTGTCACACGGGCAAAGTATCGTTGAAAAACGCACAACGATCCCAGTTTTAAGTCATGTTTTGCTTAGCGCAACTCATGCAGGTCTTACGTTAACATCAACCGATCTTGATATGGCTTTGGTTGAGACTGTTCCTGCACAAGTTCGTATTGCCGGACGTATTTGTGTGCCTGCGCATCTACTACATGACATTATTAAAAAACTTCCGGACCTTCCAATTGATATTGAAATCAATCAAGAAACACAGCAATTAAGTATTAAGGCTGGCCGCTCACATTTCAACCTTCCAGGACTTGCACCTGAAGATTTTCCAGAAATTACCAGCTCTGTGCTTTCTCATCATTTTGACATCGGCACTAGCGATTTTCGTTACATGATTGACCATACTCGGTTTGCTATGTCGACTGATGAAACCCGCTATCATCTTAATGGTATTCACTTTCATCTTTTTGAAGAAGATGGAGTGAAGCTACGCGCCGTTGCCAGTGATTTACACCGCCTAGCATGTGTAAGTATCAATGCTCCAGAAGGCTCAGCAGATATGCCTCCTATGATTATTGGCCGAAAAGCCATTAATGAAATCAGAAAACTCTTAGATGAAGCACCAGAACAAGTAAAAGCAGGACTTTCCGATAGCCGCTTTGAGCTTAGCGTACAAGGTGGGCAAAACCGTATGAGCTTTAGCACGCGCCTTGTCGATGGACAATTTCCAGAATATCAACAAACATTAACGGCTGATATTGAACGCACAGTAAAAGTGAACACTCGCGCGCTAGCAGATGCTGCTGACAGAGTTAGCACAGTGATTACCGATCGCGATCGAATTTTACGCATCAACCTAGCAAATCAGCACGCAAAACTTTCAGCAGTTAGCCAAGAACTTGGTGCGGCTCAAGAAGAGGTTGACGTAGAGTCATCTTGCAATGATCCAATTCAAATTTGTTTCAACGTTCTCTATGTGCTTGATGTTGCCGGGCTGATCAAAGATGAAGAAATGAATATTCATTTAACATCACCAGACACACCAATTATTATACGTCCAGCAAATACAAACAATGAAGCATACGTTATTATGCCTTTATTTGCATAAAGCTATCATTACAGAAAAAATACGCGCGGGGGATGCCTTTATATCCCCCTCACTCAAAACTATAACTTTTCAGACTCAATAATTTCCTTCGTTTAATTTATTTTCACTTATTCGAGCTGCTACAAATTATTATTAATATTTATTTAAACAATATAATATATATTTATATTATGAATTGTCTTAAATGTATTAATAATTATGAATAAAAGTATTTTTTTAAAACTATTTTTCTTCATGTTGTTCCATGGTTTAGGCGGAAGCACACAAACATATTATGAATTTTTTGATCCTCCATTTTCACACATAAATCGAAGTCCCGAAAAAGTTGGAATCGAATTTTTACATGGCTTAGGTGGAAGTGCACAAAGTTGCAATGAATGGATTGATTTTGCAAGAGAAGAAGGTATTCGCCCTTCTTCTTCGCAGTGCGCAGTATATATTCCCGAAGCAAAAAACAGATCTTGGTTTGATGTTAATGCATTGTTGCCTGATTTAATGCATATATCCCATTCAGAAAATCAAACACCTGCAAATATCAAAGCGCTTTTAGAAAAAATAAAAGCTATTGCACCTCAGCTTCAAAGCTTAAAAGCAGAAATTCAGGAATTTATAGAAAGAGAAGGAATTGCAATGAAAAATTTGCACTTCGTTGGATATTCTCAAGGTGGAATATTGGCGCAAATGCTTGCGTACTCTTTGCCAGACTCTTGTGGAAGTGTATGTTTTGCTGGTTGCCCATGGGTATGGACTCCTGGTGAGGAGATTAAGATTCCTCGTTCAATTCTGATGGCAATTAATAACGATGATCCAATCTTTGGAAATATCTATCACTTTTCTCGCGATCTTTTTAAACAAAAAGTAGGCGTAGCAAAGTTTAATACAGCAGTAAAAGAAGTAATTAAAGAAGTAGGAGGACATGATATTTCTACAGAAGCAAAAACTTTATGTGCCAAGCATTTCAAAGAGGTCCTTGGCTTACTTTCTTAAGAAGGGTAATAAAAAATATGAATTTAAGTAAAAGTGATATTCTTTTTTCTATAAAGATTTTAAAAGAACTATTGGCAAATACATACGTGCTATCTGTGAAAACACAAGGGTCTCATTGGAATGTAGAAGATACGCGTTTTCATATGCTGCATAATTTTTTTTCTGAGCAATATTCAATCCTTACTGAAAAAATTGACGAGATAGCTGAACGCATTCGCATGCTAGGAGAGCAGTCTCCAAGTTCTATGTCCGCTTTTCTAGATTTAGCAACACTTAAGGAAACAGACCATAATAGTGATGGAAAAAAAATGCTGCAGCAATTGACCGAAGATCATCATGCCATTATTGCCACTCTTAGAAAATCAATCGAACTTGTTGCAAAAACTCAAGATCAAGGAACCTTAGACTTTCTTATTGGCTGTCTTCAACTACATGAAAAAATGGCTTGGATGACAGACAGTCACCTAAAAACTTAGCCATCATTAATCGACCCCTTTTACACAAAATATCAACAGCATATCGCCATTTCATCTAACATGCTGCTATACTGCTCATTATAAAAGCGCATCGTCAAAAGTAACATGCACGTTCAAAGTGTTCAACTTCGGGTCAGCTTAACAGGACGTTATGCAAATGCCCTATATAAGGAGGCTTTCTCTACAAAGAGTTTTGAAGTCATTTTGAACAATATTGATGATTTTAAGAAACTTGTTGAAAGCAATCATGAGTTAGAACAAATCCTTAAAAGTCGGCTTTTGCATGGAAATCGTGCCATTCTTATAATTGAAGAAATTGGGAAGCTTATGAACTTTTCTGAATTATTTGTTGATTTTTTAAAACTTATTCTAACAAATCGCCGTGGTGCATTTTTGCAAAATATTTTTCTGGACTTTTTAGCCCTTGTTGATATAAAAACAAACACATTACCCATTCGCATAGAAGTTGCAAAAACTAATAAAAATCATCTTGTCGCTATAGAAAATATACTAAAAAAAATGCACCCAGACCAATCGCATCGGTTTGAACATTACCAAAATTCTGATCTTTTAGGAGGCTTCAGAGCCTTTATTCATGAACGGTGTTTAGACTATAGTTTAAAAAGTCGTCTAAATCGTCTATCTTACCAACTTAAAGAGGCCTAATTTTTATGCAGCATCGCGCTAACGAAATCAGCGATATTATCAGAAAAAATCTGCACCATGCAGATAAAGCTTTTGACTCTTATGAGGTTGGCACAGTTCTTTCAGTTGGTGACGGAATTGCGCGTATCTATGGTCTTGATAATGTCCAAGCTGGTGAATGGGTTGATATTATTACCAGCAATGGCACACCAGTGCGCGGTATTGCAGAAAATCTTGAAGTTGATCACGTAGGCGTGGTGATTGTAGGTAATGATCAATTAGTTAAAGAAGGTGACCAAGCACGCAGAACCCATCAAATTGTCAACGTAAACGTGGGAAAAGGTTTACTCGGCCGTGTGGTTGATGCACTAGGTAATCCTATTGATGATCTAGGCCCCTTAGAGGATGTAACACCCACCCCTATCGAACGTAAAGCTCCTGGTATTATTGCCAGAAAATCTGTGCATGAACCAATGCTAACCGGAATTACTGCTATTGACGCTTTAGTTCCAATTGGACGTGGGCAACGAGAATTAATTATCGGTGACCGTCAAACTGGGAAAACCACTATTGCTGTGGATGCGATTTTAAACCAAAAGGAAATTAACAAAGGTCCTGATTCTAAAAAGCATCTGTATTGCATTTATGTAGCCATTGGTCAAAAACGTTCATCAGTCGCTCAATTAGTCAAAACTCTGCAAGACCAGGGTGCGATGGATTACACTATTGTTGTTGCGGCAACGGCTTCTGATCCTGCTCCTTTGCAATATCTTGCTCCGTACACTGCTTGTGCCATGGGTGAATATTTTCGCGATAATGGCATGCATGCCCTTATTATTTACGATGATCTTTCTAAGCATGCAGTAGCTTATCGCCAAATGTCGCTGTTGCTGCGCCGTCCACCGGGACGTGAAGCTTACCCTGGCGATGTTTTCTACTTGCATTCACGCCTTTTAGAACGAGCTTCAAAATTAAGTAATGAATTGGGCGGAGGCTCACTAACAGCATTGCCAATTATAGAAACACAGGCAGGTGACGTGTCTGCATACATTCCTACAAACGTGATTTCAATCACCGACGGGCAAATATTTTTAGAAACAGAACTATTTTATCAAGGCATACGCCCAGCAATTAACGTTGGACTTTCCGTTAGCCGCGTTGGGTCTGCTGCGCAAACTAAAGCTATGAAAAATGTTGCTGGTAAAATCAAATTAGAACTCGCTCAGTACCGAGAAATGCTTGCATTTTCTCAATTCGCTAGCGATCTTGATGCAAATACCCAAGCACTTTTAGCACGCGGCGCAAAACTTACTGAACTGTTAAAGCAAGACCAAAGAAAACCTTATTCGCTGGCACAAGAAGTTGTTGTACTGTTTGCAGCTGTTCGTGGCTTTCTTGATAAAGTTCAAGTGGAACGTATTAAAGAATTTCAAAAGGACTATCTGCACCTTCTTGAAACTCAAGAACCAGAAATGATGTACGCTATAAACCACACTGGTATTTTAAGCAATGAACACGAAGAAAAATTAAAAACCTTTCTAAATGAATTCCTAAGCCGTTTTGCCCATGAGCCTAAAAGAACTACGTAGAAGAATTTCAAGCGTTAAATCAACGCAAAAAATTACAGCCGCCATGAAAATGGTGGCTTCGGCAAAACTACGTCGTTTGCAGGAACGCGTCCATTTTGGTCATGATTACATTGAACGCTTGAATCTTATTGGTAGTAATTTAGGGAAAGTTAGCCAAGACACTGAAACTGTGTCCCCTTGGTTAAATGCAGAAGGCGATCAAGATTTAATAATCATTTTTGGTGCAGAAAAAGGCTTATGCGGGAACTTTCACAGCAACCTTATGCGTAAAATAAACCAAGTGTTAGAAGAACATTCTAACTCTGAACTCCTAATATTCGGGCCAAAAGCCGCGGATGCATTAAAAGACAAACAAACACAAAATTCAAGTTTTAATATCGATTTCACAAAACCGACTGCGCAAACTTTCCTGAATCTTGCAAAAGCCATTGAACCATTGAAAAAATCTAAAAAAATTGGTCGAATTCATCTTATTGGGTCAATTTTTAAAAACATTTTGACACAACAAACATATTCAAAGGTTCTGTGCCCTTTTACATTTGAATCTACTGACACAAAAAGTGATACAAATATTTTTGAACCATCAGCAGACGTTTTTCTTCCACACTTTTTCACTCAATACTTAAGTGCGAATCTTCATCAGGCTTGGCTTGAAACTTTAACAGGAGAAATGGCTTCACGTATGACTGCTATGGATAATGCCACCAGAAATGCAAAAGATATGCTTAGTGACCTAAGCCTTGAATACAATCGCACGCGCCAAGCACAAATAACAACAGAACTAACTGAAATTATCGCAGGATCAGAGGGAGCACAATAATGACGACCCAACACAAAGGATATATCTCACAAATCATGGGGGCTGTTATTGACGTGTATTTTGAAAATCATCTTCCTCCTATTTTAAATGCTCTAGAAATACCTCGTGATGACAGTGAAACCAAAGGAAAATTAATACTAGAAGTCGCACAACACCTTGGTGAAGGAACTGTGCGTACAATTGCTATGGATGCCACTGCAGGATTATACCGAGGTCAAGAAGTGATCGATACAGGATCTCCCATTTGTGTTCCTGTTGGCCCAGAAACTTTAGGGCGCATTATGAACGTTATTGGCGAGCCAATTGATGAGCGTGGCCCCATAAAAACTAAGCAATTATCGTCGATCCACCGCAGCGCTCCTGAATTTATAGAACAGTCCCCTGCCACCGAAATTTTAACCACTGGAATCAAAGTTATTGACCTACTAACCCCCTACCCTAAAGGTGGAAAAATCGGCCTTTTCGGTGGAGCTGGCGTTGGCAAGACTGTTTTAATTATGGAACTTATTAATAACGTTGCAAAAGCACATGGTGGTTATTCTGTGTTTGCAGGCGTGGGCGAGCGTACCCGTGAAGGTAATGACCTTTACCATGAAATGATTGATTCTGGCGTGGTTAAGCTTGATGAAGAAGGATCAAAAGCAGCGCTTATTTATGGACAGATGAATGAACCACCAGGAGCACGTGCTCGTGTGGCATTATCAGGCCTTACAGTTGCTGAATATTTTCGCGATGTTGAGGGAAAAGATGTTTTATTTTTTATTGATAATATCTTCCGCTTTACACAAGCTGGTGCTGAAGTTTCAGCACTATTGGGACGCATGCCATCTGCGGTTGGGTACCAACCAACTCTGTCTTCCGAAATGGGAAATCTACAAGAACGAATAACTTCAACGACCAAAGGATCTATTACATCGGTTCAGGCAATATATGTTCCCGCCGATGACTTAACCGACCCTGCCCCTGCTGCATCTTTTGCTCACTTAGATGCAACCACAGTGTTAAGTAGAGGTATCGCTGAATTAGGTATCTATCCAGCTGTTGACCCGCTTGATTCTACATCACGCATTCTATCGGCTGACGTTGTTGGCGAAGAACACTATCAAGTAGCACGCCATGTACAAAAAATATTACAAACGTATAAATCATTGCAAGATATCATCGCC
>CAMDPB010000001.1 GCA_945903885.1 Candidatus Finniella inopinata | reverse complement strand
CAAGAGGTTCATCATGCAGCCTAAGGTCATGATGAAAAGCTTGTGGCGACATCTCAGTGGCTGGAGATTTTCTCAGCATCAAGAACTATTGCACACCGCACGTCAACGCACACTTAGCGCTACCGCAATAGCCTGTGTAGCTTTTCTAGCAATCACCCTACGATTAGTGGATGTGATGGTTATTAGAACCCCTACTTGCATCACAGGCTGCCAACAACAAGAATGTCAACTTCGCCAAAACCTTGTTGATAGAAACGGGATAATTTTAGCTACTCAGCTAGTTACAGCGTCTGTATATGCTAATCCAAAAGTAATTATTGATGCTAAAGAAGCCGCTAATAAACTGTGTAAACTTTTTCCTCATTTAAGATATGAAAATGTGCTGCAAAAACTGCAATCTAACCAGGGATTTGTTTGGATTGAGCGGCATGCATCTCCTAAAATGCAAGAAGCTGTGCATTCTCTCGGGATTCCTGGAATATACTTACAGCCCGATCAAAAACGTGTTTATCCTCATGGCACTTTAGCCTGTCACGTAATTGGGCGCTGCGATATTGATGGTTATGGCGTGAGTGGCATTGAACAATCTTTTGATGTCATGTTGACTACAAAAGAAGGCGATTTAAAATTATCTTTGGATCTTCGTGTGCAACACGCAGTTCATAATGAATTAGTTTCTGCTATAGAGCAATTCAAAGCAGTTGCAGCAAATGCTATAGTTATGGACGTGAAAACTGGGGAGATTATCGCTATGGTTTCTCTTCCTGATTATGACCCTAATCGTCAAATGAAAAATATTGAATGTGGATTCAATCGCAATACATTAGGAGTGTACGAACAAGGATCAACGTTTAAAATTCTTAATGCTGCTATAGCCCTTGAAACAGGAACCTCTACTCTAAGTTCAATCTTTGATGCTAGAAATCCAGTCAGCATCGGGCGTTTCAAAATTACTGACTTTAAGGGGCAAAATCGTGAGATTACGCTTGTAGAAGCTCTAGTTCATTCATCAAATATTGCTGCAATCAAGATTGCTCAAAAATTTGGACCACAAGTGCAAAAGCATTTTATGGGGCAGTTTGGAGTATTAACCCCACTAAGTTTAGAAATTCCTGAGCTTGGAAAATCTTTAACACCTAAAGATTGGCGTGAAACAGCAATGATGTCAGTTTCTTTTGGGTATGGTATTGCAGTAACTCCGCTACATTCTCTGTGTGCAATGGCAGGAATTGTTAATAACGGTTGCAGACCAACACCGACACTAAGATTTGTTCCGGCTGCAAATCGTCACGAAAGAACACAGTCATTTTCAAAAAATCCATGCGTTAGTGAAAAAACATCGAAAGCAATTCGTCAAATGATGCGTACGATTGTATGTGAAGGAACTGCAAAAAAAGCAAATATTGATGGTTATCAAGTGTTTGCTAAGACAGGCACAGCTTATCAAAATAAAGGAAAATTTGGTGGATACGGGTCAGATGCAGATCGTCACCGCACGACTTCCTTTATTGGAGGATTCCCGGCAAATGATCCTAAATACATAATGATTGTTATGTTAGACGATCCAAAACCAGCACAAGGAACTTATGGATATGCAACTGCTGGGTGGAATGTCACTCCAACAGCCGGAAATATAATTGAGCGCATAGCTCCTTTACTTGGAGTTAAATCTGACTTCAATGAAGCAGAAGCACAACAAATGGGGGAGCTGATGCAGCTAACATCCATTAGTAATGAGGCTGGAGAACAGTAAATTGGACCATCTTGAGCAAGCTGTCCTTGTTGATTTACTAAAGTGTGCAGCTTTAGAAATAGACTACAAATTAGTAGCTTTAAAGAATATTAAAATAAATAAAGTGTGTGCTGATTCTCGTAAAACTCAACCTGGAGATTTTTTCATTGCGATTCCTTGTCCACAGGTGCTTTACAATACAAAAGAGGCGATTCAAAAAGGTGCTTGTGTAGTATTAGCGACTGCAGATGTCATCGCCTCATTCGCTGATCAAGTAGTATTCATAGAGTATCCTAACCCACGATTAGCTCTTAGTTTGCTAGCAAAAGCATTTTTTAAAATTCAACCTGATGTACTAATGGCAGTAACTGGAACAAATGGGAAAAGTTCCGTTGTTAGCATAGTGCGTCAGTTATGGGAATTATTAGGATATCCTGCTGCATCATTCGGAACGGTTGGTTTGGAAACGAAAAATCATATAAGTAATTTACCGTCGATCCCGGCTCTTACTACCTATGATAGTTTGTCCTTTTTTTCTTTATTAAAAAATTTGTCAGAAGCTAACATTAATCATGTAATATTCGAAGCATCCAGCCATGGAATAGATCAATTTCGTATTCATGGCAGCCAAATTACAGTAGCTGGATTTACAAATCTTACTCAAGACCATCTGGACTATCACAAAACTATGGAAAACTATTTCCAAGCAAAAACAAAACTTTTTACAGAAATCATGTCGCCTGGAAAAATAGGTGTTCTGAATGCTAGCTCGCCTTATTTTGAGCGCCTTAAATCATTAGCATCACAACGCAACACACAGATTATTACTTATGCAATTAATGCACCTGCGGATTTAAGGGCCACAAAAGTAAAAGTGAAAGCTACAAATATTGCTTTTGACTTAGAGTACAATGGTAATACTTATCACGACATTGTGTTAAATCTTAGTGGAACTTTTCAAGTTGAGAACACTTTGTGCGCAATTGGAATGCTTATCGCATCAGGCACAACAATAACTGAAATTATAGCTATTATTCCAAAATTGAAACCAATTATGGGTCGAATGGAATTGATTGGCGAAACATCAAATGGAGGGCATGTTTACGTTGACTATGCACACTCACCTGATGCTTTAGACCGCGCCTTAAAGTCGCTAAGACATCATACCAAAAATAATATTTGGGTTGTGTTTGGTTGTGGCGGTGATCGTGATATTATTAAGCGCCCTTTGATGGGCAAAATAGCTTCTAGTTTGGCAGACACAGTAATTGTAACAGATGATAATCCCAGGTCAGAAAATCCCGCCAGCATTCGTCAACAAATATTAAGCGAGTGCACATCAAAAGCGCATGAGATTGCCGATCGACGGCAAGCTATTGCATATGCTATTGCACATCTTGAAAAAGGTGATACCCTTCTAATAGCAGGTAAGGGTCACGAAACCGGTCAGATCGTTGGAAATAAAACCTACTCCTTTAGTGATAAGCAAGAAGCTGAAGAACTTCTTACAAGGTTAAAACTATGAAAATACTTTTTGTAATTATCTGCTTAATGTTGATCTCTCAATTGGGACATGCAGAAGAGAAGGCCGCAAAAGCACCTGACCAGAAAAAAGAGCATGCAGAATCAAAAAAAGAAACAAAAACTGGAAATCTAGTTATTTACAAAGATCGTTGTGTAGCTACCTTGCCAATTAAATTTAGCGGAGAAAAAGAATACTCGTTTACAGTTCCGGGGTCTATCGATTCTCAATCAGTTTTATTTCGTCAAGAAGACAACGCAAATCCTGAATACATTATTTCTAAAGATAAAGATGTATTAACAGCTGTTGATTTGATTTTAAACTCTAAACACCCCTTTCAAGGAGAAATTACTTATATTTTTTCCGGTATTGGTTGGCATATGCATTACGTTGTTGAAGTGAACGAACAGTTTGACGAAATACAAAATTTTAACAGCTTTGTCAGCATAGACAATCAATCAGGTACAAGTTTTGAAAATATCCAACTTCGTTTAGTTGACGCACAAACCGATGACTTAGCAAAAAATCAAATTTTTCATGAATATGTTATTGATACACCTAAATTCATCCATAAAGGTAGTGTCATTCGAATTCCTTGGGTAGAGTTTCGTAAACAAAAAGCTGGGCAAGACTATCGACTAGATGTTGGAAAAGAAAACCTCAATGATCTTCAAGGCGTTGAGAGGCAGGTTCCCTTACAAATTTGGCTGCACTTCAAACTTGATGAAAAACTTGCACAAGACTTAGCAAGTGGTGACATTACTATATATATTCGTGACAACAGTAATACATTAAGATTTCTAGGCAGAAGCGCTTTGCTAGCCACGAAATCTGGCGATGATATACAATTAGGTATTCCACCGCTTTTACTCTCTCAACTTAAGTCCAGTCAAGATTCCCCTCTCACACAAATTCAAGGAAACTTAGAACAAACTGAATTTAAGACCTTGCTTACTGAAAAAGTTATAGAAGCAGCCTATAGATTAACCATTCGTAACTTTGGCGAAAAGGAAGCAAACATTAAAGTTATGCTTCCTTTTGGCGAAAATCGTGGTAAAGTAATTCGCGAAAGTATGGCGCACAAGCAAGAAAGCACTCAAAGCGTATATTGGCCAGTCAAAGTGGCACCAAAAACTGAGGTTGTACTTCGCTATCGCGTTCAATTAATGAAAGAGTAGTTTTGTGCAGCAAGGATTGTTGCCTTTGGGGTATGCTCAAAGTTACGAATTGTTTGATTTTGTTGTGGCTAACTGCAACCAGATGGCTTTTGAGCTTTTTCATGCTGCCCTTCAAGGGGCAACAAAAGATAAATTTATTTGCATATATGGTGAACCTGGCTGCGGTAAAACTCATCTTTTTCAAGGATTAGCTAAAAACTACAATCTAACTTACAACACTGCAAATCAAGCGCTCACAACAAATTTATGGGATTTGGTTTATGGAGAACAGCAAGTCTTAATTCTTGATGATGCTCATAAGGTAGAAGATGACGTATGGTGGTTTCACCTTTACAACTTGGTAAAAGAACAAAACAAACTCCTTATTATTGGATCCACTAAGCCGCCTTCTATGTGGCCTGTAACCCTTGCTGATTGGCGTTCACGGCTAGCAACATTCATCAGCGCAGAAATGCATAGTCCAGATGATGAAACTCTAAAGCGTGTGCTTGAAAAAATATGGAAAGACAAAGGAATAGCGGTTGATAATTCTATCCTGGAATATTTATCTCGTCGGATAGATCGAAATTTTCCAGCAATCTGTCACTGGGCAAAAAAAATTGATACGCTTTCAGCACAGCAACGTAGACCTATTACAGTTAGCATGCTGCATCACCTTTTTTCAGCATGAATGTAGAAGTTGCAGTACCTTCAATATTAGACAGACCCCTTACCTATTTATGGCCATTTGATGTCTCACCGCTTGTAGGACAACTCGTGGAAGTGCCTTTAAAAAATAGTGTTACTGTTGGGATCATTTGGTCATTAGAACCCAGCACTTCCAACTTTAAGCACAGCTTAAAAAACATATTGAACTATTACCCCTTAGTATTGCCTGAGCATTTTGTCAGTTTTTTAAAAAAATTTGCTGAGTACACACTTACACCTTTGGGTGTGCTTATAAAACATGTGCTGCCCAAAGAACTAATCTCACCTGCCATTGTACCAGCTGAATATATTTTTAAGACTCCAAATCTTACTCCTGAGCAAAGCACGGCTAAAAATGAAATTGTAAATAAACTTGGTGAATTTCACATTAGTTTGCTAGATGGAGTAACCGGAAGTGGAAAGACCGAAATTTATCTGGAGGCTAGTGCAAAAGCATATGAAATGGGTAAACAAACTCTAATTCTTCTGCCTGAAATAGCTTTAACGGCACAGTTTCGTCAACGCTTCGAAGAACGCTTTGGGAAAAAGCCTTTAATATGGCATTCACAAATTACCCCTAAACAACGTAACGTTATTTGGCACCAAGTTCATCAAGGCACACCTTGCATTATGCTAGGTGCAAGATCAGCCTTATTACTCCCGTTTAGTAACCTAGGATTATTAGTCGTTGATGAAGAGCATGACCCATCATACAAGCAAGATGAAGTTATTATTTATCATGCACGTGATATGGCTATTTTGCGCGCAAAAGAAGAGGATATTCACGCTGTATTAGTTTCAGCCACACCCAGTCTTGAGACAATATACAATATTAATCAGAAAAAATATTCTCACCTAAAGGTTAATAGTCGCTTTGGAAATGCTTCGCTGCCAACCGTGAATATTCTTTCCATGCGAGGCCTAAAAAAAACGCAGCGCCCTAGTCAATGGTTACACCCTACTCTTTTTGAAGAGATTCAAAAACGCATTATCAATCAAGAGCAAAGTCTATTATTTTTAAACAGACGGGGTTATGCTCCTTTAACCATTTGTAGTGATTGCGGTTTTAAAATCACCTGCAGTGCTTGCGATGTCGCATTGGTTCAGCATAAAAATCAGCCACGACTTCACTGCCATTATTGTGATTTTACTCAGCCCATTCCAGAAGTTTGCCCTCAATGTTCTCAACCAACATTAAGCCCTTGTGGCCCTGGTGTTGAGCGGTTAAGCGAAGATTTAGCAAGTCTATTGCCTGACGCTAGGATTTTAAGTGTGACTAGTGATTTGGTAAATACACCAAAACGCACCCAAGAAATGGTTGATGGAATTCTAAACAATCAATTTGATATCATTGTTGCAACCCAAATGCTTAGCAAAGGATATCACTTCCCAAACATTACATTAGTAGGCGTGGTTGATGCAGATATGGGGCTTAATGGGCCAGACTTGCGTTGTGCTGAGCGAACGTATCAACAGTTGCACCAAGTTGCAGGACGATGTGGTCGAGAGCAAAAACCAGGAACTGTTTATTTACAAACTTACGATCCTGACCATTTAGTTATTAAAGCTGTGGCCAACTGGAACCAAGAAAGCTTTGTTGAGCTAGAGTTAGAGGACAGAGAACAGCATGGCATGCCTCCTTTTGGCAGGCTTGCTTCGTTCTTAATAAGCGGACGTGATAATATAGAAATTTTGAGTTTTTGCAGAAAGCTCCTGCATACTGCTCCCAAGCATGATAATATTTTTATCATGGGTCCTGTTCCTGCGCCGCTCTCCAGGTTGAAAAATCAATTTCGTTGGCGGTTTTTATTAAAATACCCAAAGGGGTTTGCTATACAATCTTTCATTCGTCACTGGTTTTCTCAGGTTACCAAACCACATAGTATAAGACTAATTGTAGATATTGATCCTTTGGCATTTCATTGAATGATAGATTGGGAAGAGCGAAAATCACCCTCCCCTATGCTGATTATCTTAGAATATAGGACAAATCAACACTAGCTACAGTCATGGTTGTCACATGTGATTCTGCTGGCCTATTTTCACTACGCACAAGATCAAACGAAACACCATCACCTGATCTTTCGCATAGCAAAGCCGCGTGCCATGGCACACAAGTGTTCACACACGCTCTACCAGGTTGACTGGCAAAATTTATACCAATTTTAGTTTCGTCTCCATGAACAGAAAGGCGTAGCATACTACTATACAATTCATGAGCTCTAACCACATCTCTAAAGACTGTTACCCCTAGTTGGTACACTCCTGACATTAACAGTCCTAATCTTTTTCGTTCTTTTTCAAGAGCGTTTTTACTTACCTTCCCTTTTCCATTTAACACAGCATTAACAACAGAATATTCCAATTCACCAGTGAAAAAACGTTTTGATCCTTCTGCGTCGGCTACAATTTGTGCTTTTGCCGCTTCTGTATGATAAATTTTCATCGCTTTTTGCTTGAGATATTCCTCGGTCAAATCTGCACCACAACGCAAATGTGGACAGGTTCCTAGCAACTGCAAAAAAGAAGCTTCGTATTCAGCAGAATTAAGCAGTTCCATACCCATACCTAAGTCCGCTCCAATAGCCTTAAACATTTCTGGTATGTACGGTTCCTTGTTAATAATGTGGACTTCACAAGGCACCCCAACAAACTCTTGAATCTGCTCTGCTAAGTGTTCAAGCCTTATAAGCCCAAGGTAGTCACCCATATCAAATTTTTGGCTTAAAACCTTTTTCTCCACATTAGTCGATTTACACGGAAACCCTAGAATCACAAATTGAATAGCGTCACCAGTTCTCATATGACTCTCTATATAACCAGTGTAACTGTCACGGGCCTCATTATTTAAAGGAATGCCACCTCCTAGAAGCTGCAAATAGTCTACGATATTGTTGGCTCTTATAAGAGGGAGATCAGGCCCATCAATCTCCAGTTTAGGTAAAGTTCTTTTGTATATAGCAGGAACATCTAATTCCTCTACCGCTGCAGCACCCATAACAGGAAATGCCAATACAGCAAGTATTAGAATTTTCAATATTTTAGACATTATAATTCTCCTTTTAAAAAATTGATTTAAACAAGGCAAATAGCCGCCCTGAACAGTCAAATGCTGTTTTTTAAAATTGTTAAAAAGACAAAGATTCTCCTCACTGCCCAAGAGCAGTGTTAAAAAATTCTTTTCGTCAGGTTATTTTTTGAGGCGCATGTACTGGCATTGCACGTCATTCACCATTTCAGATACCTCCTCAAAAATTTGAGGATCTATATCTTTTCGGAAACGAATGAACCAATTGCCATCCCCCTCTTCCACCAGCACCCCATGGTAGGGAGTGACAAAAGAATTGGGTGAAAGCTTAATGCCAAACTTTTTACCTAAATCCTTGGAATAATGAACCGTTAGGCGAATGAAGTTCTCAGCATCAAACTGTGCATCAAGGAAACGACGCATGCGCATCTCCCGTGCCATAAGAGCTTTGGTAATCTTTGACAAAGGACCATGAGCTTTTAAGAATTCTCGACCTTGCACAGAATCAAATTCAATTTCAAGACGCCCTAAAAGGGTTTTGTAACTATCTTGAAGGGCAGGATCTGTTTCAAGCTGCATGTGAAAATCCTCATCGCTGGGTGCGTATTTATCGATCACATCGCAAATATGCTGAGTTGATGAGAGCGACAACTGTTCTTGTAAAGAATCAGAAGTTACCAGCGTTATTTCTGGCATATCTTGCACAAGCTTTTGCAACCCTTGTTCGTATAACTTTACAGTTTCAGCTGAAATCCCAAGGTATTCGCAAAAAGGAATGCCATCACAAAAAATGACTAATTCAACCCCATGGGGATAAGCTTCTTTAAGTGACTTGATGCAGCCATATAGGTATTCAAGACTGCGTCGTTCAGCCATATCAGGCACTTGGCCTAATACTTTTTTTTCTGTATTTGCTGATTTAAAAGGAAAGCCCACCAATAGAAATTTCAGTGGTTTTTTGAGACTTAAAAATTTAGTAATTTTTTCTTGTAATGATTTATAGTCAAGGAAATCAAGTTCAGAAGATCTTAAAAGCTGATTTAAGCTTTTTTTATCGATATCTTGAGTAATTTGGAAAGGTTTTAGAATGTTTAGAATTTGGTCAGATGTTAGACCTAAAACAGACTCAGAATGAGCTGGGATAGCACTTAGTAGACAGATTATACTAACTTTTATGCATACACGGTTTTTCATGATAGGTTCCTCGTAAACTTTTTCGTAAATGTTTATTCGATTTTGTTAATGCGATGTCACGCCATGAAAATTGCCAGAAGTTGTTCATAATTGAATTCCCTATGTTTAGATTGGTTAGAGTATATGCACTTGATAGTGCATATCTTAATAATATAATGATATACACCATTAGGTCAATTGGATTTTGTATTAAGTTTTATTTGGATCACAAAATACTCAATGCTTTTTCAATGTATAAATCTTTATTTTTAGACGCCACTATTTCTTCTATGCGCATATCAGGCTCTACTCCTTCATGACCTATCCTTTTTCCAAGAGGATCATTTAGGAAAGCAATTGAAATAATTAGCCCGTCCTTACGGTTTGGAAAATAAACAACTTCTTTAGCAGTAGCTCCTCCTGCCGTGTTTTCACCAATAAGCGTTGCACGTTTGTGAGCTTTTAGTGCTGCCGCAATAATTTCCGCAGCTGAACAGGTGTTTTTATTTTGCAGCACAACCATGGGTTGTTTATTCAAAATATCGAAACTAGCAGAGCAAAATTTTGAAAAGTCATCTTTTTTTTGCATTTCAACTACTACGTGTCCATCTAAAAATTGACTGGCTATACCTATTCCTGCCTCAAAACTGCCTCCTGGGCAATCACGCAAATCAAGAATTAGCCCGGATAATTTTTTGTTCGATTTTATTATTTGTAAATACTCTCGTATCTCGTCAGCCGCCTCTTTACTCACGCAACCAAACTTTAAACAGGCAACATTTCCAAACCATTTTAGTTCGGCAGTTGGCGCTATGAAGTGGCCCGGAACAATTTCTTTCACAAGTTTTTTCTTGTTTCTTAAAAGCGCAATGCTATAAGTTTTTTTTTCTTTTATAAAATTTAGGAAATCATTCAACTGAATACCTTTTAAAGGCGATCCATCAAACTCCGTTAAAATATCATTCACTTTAATTCCAGCTGCATATGATGCTGATTTTTCAAAAACTTTTTTGACCTGCAGACCTTCTTTATGCTTAGTTAGAACCATTCCTAATTTTAATTCTCCGCCATCAACAGTTTCTCTCAAGACTCTTATTTGTGTCTCGTTCAAGTAAGCTCCATGTGCATCTACCCCCTGAATCAACCCATGCAACATTCCCTGACGGAGTTTCTCATGGGAAGGTTTTTCTGGGTATAGCGAATCAATAATTTCTAAGGTTTCATCTAAACTATCGTGTAAATCTTGATAAGGGCTTGAACAACCAACTAATAAAAAAAAGAAAGCTATATATAATTTCATAACTGCATAACCTTATGGTATGGCTCTGGGTCTAGAGTGATGTCGTCACGCCATAGTTGTAACTCCACAAATCTTGGATCTTTATCTGCACAAAAACCTAAGGGCTCTCCTTGCTTCAATTTATCTCCAACATTCACTCGGCATTTGTTAAGTCCTATAACAACGTAAGTAAAATGATGCTGCTTGATAAAAACAACTATGTCTCTTTCTAAACGACCTATTAATGTTACAATTCCAGCATCAGGACAAAGAACAATAGCTCCAGCAAGAGGTCTCCATATCGTTTTAGAGGAAGATTCTCTAATTCCAGCGACTGGCGTTACCCAATTCAATAAGTTACTTAATTTTTTGCTTGCATTGCCTACTGGTAATTTTTTAACCCAATGATGAATTGAAGAAATTTCTCTAATTTTTGGTGTATCTGTCCAGTGCTTTATTCCATATGCTTGGCTATGTTGTTCAAATAATTTTCCGTGCAATACATTCAATGCTTCTAGTTGCTTGATAAGCTTTTGAATTCGCTCAAATTCTCCACTAGCATATTTTTTTTGATATCCTTGTACATATTTTTTATATAAGGGCACAAGCTCTTTTGTTTTTAAAGCAAGGAATGTTTTTTTTCTGACATAGTTGTATACAGCTTTTTCAGATGGAAGAAAGGCAGTTCCAAAACCTAGCTGATAACGTTTTTGAGCAAGATAGATTGCTCCTAATTGCTGCTGTATATTAAAGAATTCTTGCTTATCATGAGCTTTATCACCATTCATCTGAGCATGCTGACTATACAAAATTGCAAGTTGCTGCTGTATGTTATTCCATTTTTGCACTTGCTCAAAAACTTCGGTATGAACTTCACATCGAAGCACTGAAAAACAAGTGAACAAGAATAAAACATTCAACACAACAGAGATTTACCTGTCATTTCTTTTGGTTGAGCAATCCCCATTATGCTTAAAACTGTTGGCGAAACATCAGCAAGAGAGCCGGCATTTAAATGCTTAGCATCACCATTTACCAATACAAATGGTACAGGATTACAAGTATGTGCGGTATGAGGCGTCGAATGATCTTTTTCTCGCATGCACTCTACATTTCCATGATCGGCTGTTATTAGAAGAGTCCAATTATGTTCTATGGCTTTTTGTTCTAAAGTTTTTACGCAAGCGTCAACACAGTCTACAGCTTTATAAATTGCATCAATAACGCCGGTGTGCCCGACCATGTCAGTGTTGGCATAATTCACCACAATAAGACCAAGATCGTTTCGCTCCATTGCTTGGACTACGGTTAATGTCACTTCAGCTGCTGACATTTCTGGCTGTAAATCATAAGTGGCAACTTTGGGTGAAGGGATCATGATCCTTTCTTCATTTTGAAAAGATTTTTCACAACCCCCATTTAAGAAAAAAGTAACATGTGCATATTTTTCAGTTTCTGCTACGCGTAGCTGCTTTAGTCCATTGCTTGCAACAATTTCTCCTAAGCTTTGCTGAATAATATCTTTTGAGAATACAGATGGAATGAGTGAATTAAGGTCTTGTGCATATTCATTCATCGCCAAAGCGGGCCCAAAATCAATATTTTTATCACGGTCAAACTGACAAAAATCTTGAACCAAAAGGCTACGTAAAAGTTGCCGAACCCGATCTGACCTAAAGTTAATCATCCAAAGCCCATCACCATTTTGCATTCCAGTGTAGTTTCCACTAATTGTTGGAAGAATAAATTCGTCTGTAATGCCGCTTTCATAAGAAGCATTAATAGCCTGAATAGCATTTGAAAATTTAGGCGCTTGTGCTTGCACTACTGCCTTATAAGCAAGTTCAATTCTATCCCATCTATTATCACGATCCATAGCGAAATAGCGTCCACCCAAAGTACTTAGATGAATGTTTGAATGTCCTTCAATTGCGTTTAAAAATTCACCTACGTAGCTTGCTGCACTCTTAGGTGGCGTGTCGCGCCCATCTAAAAATCCGTGCACGTTAACGGTAATTCCAGCATCACTTAAAAGCTTGGCGACTTCAATTATATGATTCATGTGTGAATGCACCCCACCAGGTGATAGCAACCCCATAAGGTGGCAAGGCCTCTGCGTTTTTTTAAGTTGCTCTATTGCTTGTAAAACTTTTTCATTTGTTTTGAGATCACCGCTAGATATGGCTTGATCAATTTTCGGTAAGTCTTGCATCAACACCCGGCCAAGACCTATGGTCATGTGCCCAACTTCACTATTTCCCATTTGTCCATCTGGCAGACCAACATAATGCTCTGAAGCTTGCAGTTGAGTGTTAGGATATTTTTGTAAAAGTGCTGGCCAATGAGTAGCCGCTTTAATGCCATTGTAGGCATCTTCCGGTCCTATTCCCCATCCATCAAGAATACATAACACAACTTTTTGATTCACTAAAAAATAGCCCGTAATTTTTCAATATTTGATAGCTTGATTTTAGCCTGATTTTTCCCTCTAATGCTAATGAATCAAACTTTTAACCGTGAGGATTTTATGAACACCATAATGATTCGATTACTTTCCGCTGTTAGTTTAGCTGTAGTAGCTATTTTAGGCGCCGATCTTGCAGCAGCAGCAGAAGCAACTCAAACAGCAACCCAAACAGCAACTGAAACGACTGATAAACCTGCAGAACCCGCAGAACAGAAGGAAGAAGCGAAACCAGCACCGACTATTACTGAAAAAACAATAAATGAAGTTGAAAATCTACTTGGAAAAGCTACCATTGTTGATGCACGTGGCAGCGGCGACGAAGCTATTAAAGGAGCTATTTTCCTAGGGGCACAGGCTGAAGATAAAGAGATTCACGAAAAACTAAAAGATAAAACAGCTGAAATTATTGTATACTGCGGAAGCGTAAGCTGTCCCGCAAGCATGACTTTAGCAGAGCGTCTTATTGGATTGGGATACACCAACATTGCTCACTATGCGGGCGGTATAAAAGAGTGGACTGAAAACAGCAAGCCTACTGATGATACTAAAGAAAAAACTAAAGCATAAATTAGATTAAAGACACCTCGAAAGCAGCTGAATTCTCAGCTGCTTTTTTATAATGGAGAGCATGCATGAGCAACCCAATCGAAATGGAAAAAAAGTTTCAAGTACTGCCTAGTGATTTGGATAATTTTTTAAAAAACAAAGAATTTATTTCGTCTAAACGGGTTGTTGATGAATATCTGGATACTTCTGAAGGATTGTTTTATCAAGACGGATTTTTCATAAGATTACGCAATGGCAAATCACTAGATTTTAAATTTAACCCAGACCACTTGGGCGCAAATAATGTGAATGAGCATGTGACTTGTCATGAATATAATGTAGCGTTGCCTTTTGAGCTTTCATCAGCACACGTGTTTGAAACGCTAGCAGAAATGATTCCTATCAAATGTCCAGAACCTTACACCTATGAAGAATTTTTAAAGATAAATAATTTAAAAACTCTTTTAATTTTGGACAAAAAACGCACAACTTACGAAGATGATTTATTTGTTATTGCCATAGATGAGTTTGCAGATTTTGGAACATTCCTTGAGCTAGAAGCTAAAGATAACAATATGCAAAAAGAAGCATTTTTAAGCGAAGTAGCAAATGCAACTAAGGGCATGAAAGTAACTGAATTTAATTCAGGGTACATTGAATTACGGTTACGCCAAATTAATGAACAGCTCTATCTGAAGGGCAAGTATTTAATTGATTCAGATGTGGCAGCTTGAGTAACATTCCCAAAATCCAAACTGACGTTGTTGTTATAGGCGCTGGTGCAGCTGGACTTATGGCAGCTGCAATTGCAGGTAAGCGTGGTCGACGTGTTATGCTTATTGAGCACACATCCAAAGTTGGTGAGAAAATTCGTATTTCTGGCGGTGGGCGCAGCAACTTTACCAACCTTTTCGCATCACCCAAAAACTACATTTGCACAAACAAGCATTTTGCAAAATCAGCGTTAGCCAGGTACACCCAGCATGATTTTATAAACCTAGTTGAATCGTACAATATTGCATATCACGAAAAGACATTGGGGCAATTGTTTTGTGATGGATCATCCAAACAAATTGTTAACATGCTGTTGGACAAATGCCAGCAGGGCCAAGTTGATGTACGCCTTAATTGTACGGTTACAGCAATTGAAAAGCATGATCAATTTGTGCTTACAACAACAGAAGGCATAATTCATGCAGCATCTGTGATTATTGCCACGGGCGGATTATCAATCCCGCAAATTGGTGCTTCTGATTTTGGCTACCAAATAGCGCGACAATTCGGCCTTAAAGTGTTAGCAACGCAACCGGCTTTGGTGCCATTAAAAGTTGAAACATCAACCCTTCCTACATTTGCGCAGCTTAGTGGTGTTTCACAAAATTCAATTGTTTCTTACAAAGATATTCAGTTTCGCGAAAACATATTATTTACCCACCGCGGGTTAAGCGGTCCGGCAATATTGCAAATTTCGTCTTATATGGAAAAATTTTCTATGGAAGAAATTATAATTAACCTATTGCCCGATGTTGATTTGAAGCATGAATTTGTTGCCCATAAAAATAGCAAGCAAACCGTAGCTAATTTTTTGAAGAACTATTTTGCGAATCGCTTTGTAGAAGTTATGGCCACCCACCCCAATTATGCACGTGCAATTACTGACCTTAAAAACACTACGCTGTTTGATATGGCAAATGATATCCATCAATTCAAAGTCACCATTAATGGCAGCGAAGGTTACCAAAAAGCTGAGGTTACCGTAGGCGGGGTTGATACTGACGAGCTATCATCCAAAACCATGGAAAGCAAAAAAGTTTCCGGGTTATTCTTCATTGGCGAAGTTGTTGATGTTACCGGGTGGCTTGGTGGGTATAACTTTCAGTGGGCCTGGTCGTCAGGTTATGTTGCCGGGCAATATTGTTAAACGTACACATTATTTATAAAAAAACTTGATTTTTTTGAATATAATTACCACATAAAGGTTGTAAAAAACAAAACAAGGAATTTCAAACATGAAATCAATTAATTTATTTACGTTGATTGTGTTGTGTGTTTCACAAGTGCATTCTGCATCAACCGAAGAAACTACAGGAACTATTGATCCTTTTGAATTATTCCAAAATGCAAAACCCGTTGTTTTGATCATTAAAGATATTGATCCAGAAGTGTGCAAACAACAATTTGATGCATTTCACGAAGCAAAAAATCTTGAAAGAGTAAAAACTGAAGAATATAAAATAGTTGAATACTATGCTGCAAGCTTATTCAGGCCTTCCCAAGGCACAACTTGTGGTGGCCCACTTTGTGATATTCAAGACTGGATCAGCAGACCTGTTAATGGACCAGCAAGATTTGGCGCACAAGCTGGAAGAATACTTTGTATTAGCATGGAAAATGTTGCTAAATTATTTAGTAGCAGGGTCGAAAAACTAATTACAGTTTCTGATATAGAACAAGCTAAGACTGGGTTTGATCAATGGCAACAATTTAAAACTTTTTCTGAATTAGCACTAAAAATTTCAAGATATGAAATAGAGAAATTATCTCCCTGGATCATGAATGCAGGTGAAGAATCTTTAGAGTTAGGACTAGCACTTGCTTGTGTGAAGGCTGGACGTAATATACGTGAAGAATTTCGTAGTTTTTGCCAGGAATATCTAGGGCAACAAGAGCGCATCAATTTAAAAGACGATTTTGATGAATTCACTCAAGGAATAGTTAATACAAGAGAAATATCCGAACTTGTGTATGGACTTCCTGTATTTCCAAAAAGCTATGACTTTTCCGTTTTGCTAGCTGAGCCTTATCGCGACTTTCTTGAGCAACTGTGTAGAGGATCACAAGGGGATCAGTATAGAAGATATGAAAACTTCCTTATTAAATCTCTATATGTTGATAGAAATTCTAGTAGAGCTGATTTGATTAATACTGCAATAGCTGAAGCATCTAAAATTACTATTCAAGATCGAATAATCTATCAAGAAGCAGAAATTCTGCATACTGATGATACGATTTGGGCATTGACCCCCTTAGGTGAATTGCGTATTTACCCTCAAACAAAAGCCTCTATGCTTGGGGCTCTTCAATGCCACGGCAATCTTTACCCAGACGGTGGTCATGGGCAACCAGTTGCATGCGTTGGGCATATGGAAGTAAGAAATGGAAAAATTTCAAAAATTAATCGTGGTAGCGGTCATTATCAGCCATCTGCGCCCCAACTTATTTTTGCTATTAAGTATCTTCATGAATTGGGAGTTATCGCTCCAAACATCATGATAGAAGATGTAAATGCTGGTGCTTATAGCACTCACCATAGAATTTTAACTTTACAGGAAGTATTATCAATTGCTGATATGATTAAAATTGCCTAAATTCCGAATAATTTTATCAAAAAGTGATCGTTTGACGGTCACTTTTTTTCTATATAAAGTTGAATGACTTTTTGTGTTCGGGAATTCGGTTAAAATCCGAAGCTGCCCCCCCAACTGTACGTTGGGAGCGCATTTTATTTTGTGCCACTAGAGCAATCTGGGAAGGTGAAAATGTCGCTATGAACAACCAGCCAGGAGACCGGCAAAAAGAGTGTCACTTTTTCTAGATTTCGGGGAGAGATCAGAAGGGTAGCCCATGGGTGACGCGCTTATATTGTGCGAACCTGTGGAGACAATTCATTGCGCTTGTTTTTATGCATTATTTCTGCAGCATCGTTGCATGCATCAACCGTGGTATTGGCGCCTATTGTCGTAAGATCAAAAAAAGAGATACGCATGCCTAAATGGCAATTTATAGAAGAATTAACATCTGGCTCGGCAACAAGTGGTTTTGAAGAGCAACAGATCAAGAACGTACCCGGTGTTACGACTACAACTAGTGGAAATCCTGGGCAACTTACCACCATTAGTATTCAAGGGTCGGCTTCAAGATACACCAAAATGCTTTGGTCAGGATTAAGTATTGGTGAAACAGAAACAGATGCTGCATTGATTCCACTTTCAACAGGAAAAGTTGAAGTTGTAAAAGGCATACATTGCGCTGAATATGGCAACGGAGCAATTGGCGGGGTAGTTAATGTTCTTCCATTTTCCATGCCAGATGGTCAAAGTGGTGGTTTGAAATTAAGCGCAGGTAATTATGCCAAATCTGGTCACTTATGGTGGAACAACAAAGCCGATGGATTTTCCATTCAACAACACATAGAAAGCAGTGATTTTCATGGGAAAAATTCCATACCAAAACGATATCAAACTAAATATCCAACTGAAAAAAGTCCTGAAACAGAAAAGAAGTATTTCTTGAATCAGTTTGGGTTTGAAAATCATCACGCAAAAACTGCTATGCAAGTAGGACTTGTTAAATCTGGGTCCACAGGAAGCAATATATATTTAGCGAGTCCTTATGATTCTAGATCAAAGAGGACACTACAGATTTATGCCGTTGATTTAGAAGGAAAAGGTGAACATGCACAGCCTTATTTGAAATTTTTGCATGCTAAAGTTATAAGGCAAGATTTTTCGCCATATCAAGCAAATGGTTCTTCTTGTGTTTTGCAAAACACAAAAGTCAAAATTGGCACCAAAATAAAATCTGATTCGCTAATTTTTGAACCAGTTTTAGAGCAACACCGTAGCCTTTTAAATCCTACTGGTGACAGGTTACAGAAGAATAATGAATATGCTTTTGCTCAAGGAATTCATTTAAACCAAGACACAATTCAGTGGAAAAATTGGGCACGTGTGCATAAAGCAAATCATTTCAATTCTGCATACGCATTTAGTTCAAGTTTGTTAAAAACCTATGATGATACTGAATTTTCTGCTCACCTTGGCACAGGGTTTCAATTACCTAATTTATATATGCTAAATGATAAAAAATATGGCAATAAGAATTTGAAACATGAAACGGCTCATGGTGGTAATTTAGGCGTTGCTCAAAAAACGAATGTGGGCACATTTAGCGTGCTTGTTTTTAGAACCGATCACAAACAACAAATTGATTACAAAAAAAATAGATACGTTAATCTTAATAGTTCTCGCCAAAAGGGTTTTGAGCTTGGTTGGAAAAACCAAATTGGTTCTTGGGGAACGCAATTGTCGTGTATGTATGCTGAATCGCATAGCTTTAAGCCTAAAAAAACGCTCATGAATATTCCAAAAGTCACTGCAAACGGTCAGGTTTATTATACAAAAGATGACATCGCCACAAGTGTTGGCTGGCGTTATACAGGAAGTCAAACTCAGCCAGATTTTGAAACGTATTCACCTGTTAAGCGAGGAGGCTATCCTGTATTTTTTGGTGATTTTCAATACAAGTTTAAAGAACAAGCAACGTGGCATGTAGCAGTTGAAAATGCTTTAGCGCGCAGGATTGAAAGCCCGCCAGGATACAGGAATCCTGGATTTCAGATTAACACGGGGATAAGCATAACATGGTAAAAATGCGTTACTTGTGCATAGGTTCAGTTTGCATTCACGGTCTGCTAGCTTTGTCTATTGGACAATATACACAGCTCTCAGATCAGAAAATATCACACAGCTTTTCCGTAAGATTACTAACTTCCTCTAAAGGTATTGGTGAAAATGTTAACGTTTCTTCTCAAAAAAATTCTGCTAATAGAGCGCAGAAAAAAAGCGCTCATGTTATTAGCCAAGTAACTACAGAAAATTTTGCTTCTGCACCGATTGTTATTTACAATCCCTCACCGGCATATCCAGCTAATGCTAAAGCCAATGGAGAAGAAGGCAGCTTTTCAGTAAAGCTTTTAGTGAGTTCTGCAGGTACTGTTAAGCATATTGAAGTAATAACTATCAAAGGAGACAAAGCTCTATTCGAAGAAGAACTTCTTAAAACAATGAAGCAGTGGACATTCAATGTTAATGGCAAAGAAGCATCGTTTGAAATTCCTATTTCATTTCAGTTGGATTGATAGAGTTGAAAACCCCAAATTTCCAGGTACACTGTGAAAAGAACACCGTCTTTCAAACTGTTGTGAAAAAATATTTTATATTAGCCTTATTTATAAGTCTGGGCATTGCTGCAGAGCCAGAAAAAAAAGACTCCGCAAACGATATTAAAATTAATGCTGATAATATGCAGTACGACACATCGCATCAACATGCTGATGCAAACGGTAATGTAAAACTGTCTTATGTAGTTAAAGGTTCTCCTGTGACCTTAAAAGCGAATGATCTGCAGGCTGTTTTTGACGAAAAGGGGAACTTAACAAATGCCACCGCCCAGGGACATGTTGAAATTGATTATGATGGCACTAAACTATTCGCCACAGAGTGCACACATGATTTCAATGCCAATCATGCAGTTTGCACAGGGGATGATGTAACGCTTATTCAAGAAAAAAATGAAGTGCATGGCACAGAAGCTACCCTTGACATTGCGACGCATGTTTTTACAATGCAAGCAAGTCAGGAAGATCAGGTTACATGCATAGTGTATCCAAAGAAGAAGGAATAAGAACATAAGAACCCTAAGAGCTCAAAAATTAACGAAAACCTTTCAAAAACGTATGGTATTGAAGGGTGTTGACCTTAGCATTAATACCGGCGAGGCTGTTGGCTTACTTGGCCCAAATGGAGCAGGAAAGACAACATCTTTTTCTATTATTACAGGGCTAATTATGGCTGATTCTGGTCGTATTTTTTTAGATGAAAACGATATTACCGATATGCCCATGTATAAGCGAGCACGAATGGGAATTAGCTATTTACCACAAGATGCTTCAATTTTTCGCGGGTTAAATGTTGAAGACAATATTCGTGCCGCACTTGAGTGTGTTGAAATGGATCCTGATCATCAGCAAGAACGCTTAGAAGAACTGCTTGATGAATTTGGCATTACCCATTTACGAGAAGCCCCTTCTGTAGCACTTTCGGGTGGGGAAAGACGCAGGGTTGAAATTGCGCGTTCTCTTGCGATCAAACCAGACTTTTTATTCTTAGATGAGCCACTAGCAGGTATTGATCCAATTGCTGTGCAAGATGTTAAAGACATTATTATGCGCCTAAAAAATCATAATATTGGAATTTTAATTACTGATCATAACGTGCGTGAAACTCTAGACGTTGTAGACCGAGCGTACATCATTGCAGAAGGTAGAGTACTGACCGAAGGTGATTCGGCGCACATTATTAATCATCCTGACGTTAGGCGCGTGTATTTAGGAGAAAATTTTTCTCTTTAGTTAATTGTCGCTAGGCGTTACATAAGCCAATGCTTTTTTAAACATTGTGGGCAGACCGTAGTTGCCTAAATCGCTTAATTTTGTCCACAACCCATTGTTTGTATTTGGAACAAATGTTTCCCATAAGGTTAGCTCTAGCTCGAAATGAGTGAAAATATGGCGAACAGTTCCGATATTTTTCCATTCGGCATTAATCGGATATTGAGCTATGGTTTTCTCGCTTAAAAATTCACTAGAAGGAAATTGGTACAAGCTAGCAAGCAAACCTTTTTCTGGACGTTTCTCAATACATACTTGGTTTGCATGACGCATAACAAAGCTATGTCCATACCGTTTTGGACGAATTGTTTTTTTTTGTTTTAAAGGTAAGACGTTTTGCATATTCCTAGAAAACGCAAGGCAATCATTTTTTAAAAAGCAGTCAGCGCACCTGGGATTTTTTGATTTACAAAGATTTGAGCCTATGTCCATTAATGCTTGGCTTACAGCGCCTGAATCACTAGTATGCACTAAGGAATTTGCCATTTCTTGAATTTGTGCTTTTTGGATTTTTCCTTCCGATGAAATTGCAAACAAACGACAAAGTACGCGGCTAACGTTGGTATCGATGGCAATAATTGATTGCCCAAAAGCAATACTGGCTATAGCTGCAGCCGTGTAAGGACCCAATCCGGGAAGCTTTGTTAAATTCTCATAAGATCCAGGAACAACTCCATGGTACTGATCTGTAATAATTTTTGCAGTTTTATGCAAATTACGCGCACGAGAATAGTACCCTAAACCTTGCCAACAATGCATAAGCTCATCTTGCGAAGCAGCAGCCAAAGCTTCAATGGTAGGCCAACGCTCCAGAAATCTAGCAAAATATCCTTTTACAGTAGCTACAGTTGTTTGTTGCAACATGACTTCACTAACAAGGATATGGTAGGGATTAACTGGCTGTTTTCTCCAGGGCAAATTCCGCTGATTTTCTCCGTACCAATTGAGCAATTTGGCTTGGATCAAATGGGTCTGTAATAACGAGTGCGTCATTAACTTGATTTTTAAACCATGTTATTTGGCGTTTAGCATACTGCCGAGTAGCTTGCTGAAGCAAGGAAATCATTTCTTCTTTAGTGGTTTCATTTGCTAAGTATTGCCAAATTTCTTTAACACCTATTGCTTTGCAAACAGGGGCATCAAGTGATACTTTTTTCTTTAACACCTGCACTTCTTGAATAACACCTTCGTCCATCATTCTTATAACACGAGCATTAATAAGATTGTACAACCTATCTTTTTCAGGCATAACCACAATAAATTTATTTACCTGCTTAAGAATGGGCTGAGCTTTTCCTTGGAAATATCTGATAGATTGCCCTGTTTGCAATATAACCTCTAAAGCACGCCCCAAACGTTGGCTATCATTTTGATGAAGGCAACCCTGAATGGATGGGTCATGCCCAATAACCTGCTCATAAAAATCTTCTTTTGATAAATTACTTTGTAATGCACGAACAGCTTTTTTTATGTCAGTCGAAATGTTAGGTATTGGCGAAATCCCTTGAATTAAAGCGTTTAAATACATACCAGTGCCACCTACAATAATAGGTTTTTTCTGGCGGTTTATAACATTTTCAATGGTTGCTTGTGCAAGCTGAGTCCATGCCTGAACTGTCGATATTTGATCATCATAATAAATTCCAAACAAATGATGTCTGGTTTGCGCAAGCTCTGCATTGTCAGGTGCCGCACTTAAAATTGGAATGCTTTTATAAAGCTGAAGACTATCAGCATTAATAATTTCACCATCAACATGGTGCGCAAGCCAAAGTGCTAATTTTGATTTTCCACTAGCTGTTGGACCACCGATAATATAACACACTGTTGCTAACTAACCTTTGCTATGCGAATCATATTTGTGCCGCCTGACTGTCCAAAAGGAACCCCAGCGGTTATCACAACGTAATCATCTATTTGTGCAAAATTTTCTTGTTTGGCAAAAGCGCAAGCGCTTTCAACCATTTGCCCAATTGAAAAAATATCATCAGTCAAAGCAGGATGCGCACCCCATACCAAAGTAAGTTGCCTTGATGTTTTTAAAACTGGCGTGAGCGCTAATATATTGCAATGGGGACGTTCGCGGGCAGCATGAAAAGCTGTGCGCCCTGTTTCTGTAAAAGTAACCATTAATGCGCTGCCAATAATACCTACCGCAGAACGTGCTGCGGTAGTTACTGCATCACTAACAGTAGGCGAAGGTAATGTGTAGCTGTTATCAAGCATTTTTTGGTAAAAAGGATCTCTTTCGGTGCGTTGAATAATACGGTCCATCATAGAAACAGCTTCCACAGGATAATCACCCGACGCTGATTCAGCTGAAAGCATTACAGCATCGACCCCATCATAAATAGCCGTCGCAACATCTGATGCCTCTGCTCGAGTAGGCGTTGGCGTGTGCACCATTGAATCTAGCATCTGCGTAGCAACAATAACGGGCTTTCCTAACCCACGACACGTGCGAATAATTTGACGCTGTATAACTGGAACATCTTCTGCAGGCATCTCTACGCCTAAATCTCCGCGCGCAACCATAACAGCATCTGACAAAGTAACAATCTCTTGTAAATATTGAATGGCCATAGGCTTTTCAATTTTAGCGATGAGCTTGGCTTTATTGCCCACAAGCTCTCGCGCCATGATCAAGTCATTTGGTTGCTGCACAAACGACAACGCCACCCAATCAACGCCAAGTTCCAGCCCAAATTTCAAATCGATAATATCTTTTTTAGTTAGCACATCTATTGGCAGCACCACATCAGGAACATTCACCCCCTTGCGATTAGAAAGCTCAGTGCCTGACACAACAATAGTTTCAGCAAAATCATGGCCACACTTTGTAATTTTAAGCCGAACCTTGCCGTCATCTAAAAGCAAATCAATATTTTCTTTAAGGGCCTGAAAAATTTCAGGATGCGGCATGCATACACGTTGGTTGTTACCAGGAGTGCTATCTAAATCAAGAAGGAAAGTTTGCCCAACTTTTAAGGAAATTTTTGTATTTGAAAAAGTTCCAATACGCAGCTTTGGCCCCTGTAAATCAAGCAAAACTCCAATTGGTCTCTTGTATTCTTGTTCGATTTTTCGAATAATTTTATAATTTTCCGCGTGGCCTTCGTGTTCACCATGGGAAAAGTTCAAACGGAAAACATCAGCGCCTGCTATAAATAATGCTTTAATTTGTTCATAGTCTGATGAGGATGGACCCAAAGTAGCAATGATTTTAGCTTTACGTTGCCTGCGCATGATGATTTTTTAAAACACTTATACATTCATTATTTCAAATGCATGCTAAAAAACAAGAGGGAAGTATCAATTAACCACATTATAATAGAGCTTTGGTGTATTGAACGCGTTAAGAACGAATGTTTTTTCGTTTGTGTTCTATAATTATCCGCAGCTTGAGCTGATTTTATAGAACTGGACTCCAGATGCTAAGGCTCATGAAGCGCTTTGCGCTATTCGCCTAAGTCTGGAGAAACTATGGGGGCTGGATCCACCTCTCCTCTAGTCTTTTTACGACTTATCTCCCCCCTCGCAGTTTCCCTATGGCTTCACCATAGGGTCCAGTGAGTAACATCCGCATTAAAAATCCCCAGCCAGAACGAACTAACCAGGGATAATGGTAATTACACCAAAGATTTAAGCCACCTAGTTAACCAACAGTTTCTCTCCTACAGAGGAATCTTTAGCAAGGCGGTACAAAGCATCTGGGGCAATATCAATATTTCCGGGCCATGTGATAACGCCATAAACTAAATCAGCTTCTTGAAATTTTTTATAATTCTGCAAGTGCCTAAAAACTCCGGAGTTTTCCTTATGTATAAAATTTTCCAAGTCAAAAACGCCTTGTGTGCCATCGTTAAAAATAACTTCAATAGTGTACCCGTCTTTAATAGAGAAAGACTTAATTCTCCAAGGCGTAGAGGGCGTTAATCTAGAGGCTGAATGCTCTTCAATTGTTGATGTTTTTCGCATAAATCCCAATCTTCCAATAGTTCTTTTCTATATATAGACGCCCACTCCAATACAAGAGCCAACGCTCTTCTTGGCATTCTTCCTTCTATCACCTCTAGTGTTTTGATATTAACCAAAATTTCATACTCGGCATAAGTAGCATGAAAATGCGGAGGCGCGTGGTCGTTATAGAACATCTGTATTAATATTCCATAAAAAGCAGAAATTGTGGGCATAATTTAAACACCGGTAGTTTCTTGAATAGTAACCTAAAAAGTAGGTCAATTGAATGCAAAAAAACAAAACATTTAGACTTTTATTAATAAAAATCCCCAGCCAGAACGAACTAACCAGGGATAATAGTATTAAAACTATTGATTCATAAATTAGCTATATGAACCAATTACTACAGGACGACGCCAGTTTGCACCGCCACGCAGTAATAATTTTGACCCAGTGTCAAATCTTAAGCTGCCAAAAAGGTCACCAGAAGCAGGAACGCCGGCTGCAGGAACTTCCAGTGACGCAGCCACTTCAAGAATACCACCACTTTCAACTTTCATAGCGCCAGGAACACAATCTGGCACAACGCCCATAAGTTTTACCAAACCAGCATTCTTTACAGTCACTGCACCTGAAGGCAACAAAGAACCAGTTGCCCCTACATGCATTATGCACTGAACATCAATTGAGGCAGAAGCTGAGCTTAAATCAGCAGGAGTTATTACAGAAGTGCCCCCCACAGAACCATCTACTATAGTTAATTTACTAGCTCCACCCATGTCAGTTAAAGTAGTGTCACCATCAGCAGTAAGTGTACTGTTTGCATCTATCACTAGTTTGGGAAGGCTCATAGGTGCTGTTGCTTCTAGGCTACCACCGTTCATAACAATGTCGGCCCCAAATGGCGCTACAGTAGCTACCCTTACGTTTCCAGCACTTATTTTAACATCACCTGTTGCGGAACCAGTGAAGTCAACGTTACCCGATCCGTTGAAATTTACTCCGCCTGTTACAGCGCTAGCTAATTCTGCACCGTCTATGAAATTAACTTCCAATTCCCCAGCCAAAGCTGTGTTCCATGTCGATATTGCTACCATTGTGAATAAACACAATGTAATTTTTTGAATATTTTTCATTTCCATACTCCAATTTTAATAATAGTTATTTATAAATTCATAACATTTACTATTTTATTGTAATGGAGTTAATAAAGGGATAATTCATAATAATAAATTTGTAGTAATAAACATATTATTATATTTAAGGTGTTTTCTATTAGGGATAAATTGGGGGGTATTGATTAAAGGTCAGTGGAATAAATAATATAATAAAAAATCCCCAGTCCCTGACGCGGCCCCGCCCTAAAACAAGAGCCAAACATCAAAAGACTAGGGATAATAATAATAATATTATTATTATTAATC